>CALEJX010000258.1 GCA_937898375.1 uncultured Ruminococcus sp. | reverse complement strand
TTGGGTCATCACCAAGCTGGGTGATAAATTTTGAGTTTCCACCAAGGACAGTGAACGCTCCGCAGACGTTTGCAGGTGCTCCGCCGCTTTTAGGGCTGAAAGCCGTTACCTCCTCAAAGGCACAGCCTGTCTGTGCAGGGATAAAATCTATCAGTGCTTCGCCTATGGCAAAAAGTGTGTTTCCCATTTCAGCTCCTCCTTTCAGATATCCCAGACCTGCGCTTCAAAGCCGTTCACTTCAAGCTTTATGCTGTCATTGTCAGGATATGATCTTGTTGACATCACAGTTTCGCCGTCATTGATATATACCTCAATGCTTGACATATCTGCGATAACTCTTATGTTTCTCACGCTGTTTATCTCTGCGTTTCTTACTGTTCTGCCGCAGCCGTATTTCTCATCAGTAAATCTCATTGAGAAAAGCTGCTTTTCTTTATCAAAGCAAAGCTCAAGCTTGCCGTCAAATGATATGCTAAAGCTGTCAGCAGGCTCGCCGTCAAGTTCAAAAGGCAGAGGATATTCTGCTGTGTGACCGCTGCTCTGACGGCGTGAATTGCTTTTCAGCTTGTCAAATTCAGCTATAGGCTGCTGTCTGAGTTTGCCGTTCGGTGCCATAGTTACAACTCTCGGTATGGTAAGGCAGTGCTGCCAGCCAAGTTCAGTTGTGGCATTGCCGTAGACTTTGTTATCCATGCCAAGCCAGCCTATGAGCATCCTCCTGCCCTGTGGATCAAGGAAAGTCTGCGGTGCATAGAAGTCAAAGCCCATGTCCCATTCGGTGAAGTCACCAAGAACGCTGTCCTCAAGTTTGCCCTGAACGGGGAAGTAGCCTGATTGGTTGAGGTTCTGCCACTTTGTTTCATAGTGTGGCATACCCTGCGGGCAGGTGCTTAAAAAGCCTTTGCCGTCTATCTCGAAATAGTCAGGGCATTCCCACATATAGCCGAAGCCCTCTTTGTATACTTTGGCGGTGTATTTCCAGTTTATCAGATCATCAGATTCGTATACAAGCACACAGCCCTCATCGTCAATGGTCCTTGCGCCAAGCACCATTTTCCATAGGTCGCCCTCTTTCCACACCTTTGGATCTCTCACATGACAGGAACAGAAATCAGGGTAGTCGCTGTTTCTGAGAAGCACCTGCTTTTCGCTCATATTGCTTCCGTCTGTGGTGGTGACGTGGATAACGTTTGCACCTCTGCCAGCTTTGACGTAATCATAATCGCCTACCATTTTCACATTGCCTGTGTAGAAAATATGCAGAACACCGTCATTTTCAATGGCGCTTCCTGAGTAAACGCCGTGGCTGTCCTCGGGTATGTCAGGCATCATAACAGCCTTGTCATAGGTCATGTGCATAAGGTCTGCGCCGTGATAATGTCCCCAGCCTCTCGGTGTGTGACCGTCAGCGGCAATAGGGCTGTACTGAAAATAAACATGATATTCGCCCTTGTAAAAGCTCAGACCATTTGGGTCATTGAGCCAGCCGTCAGGCGGTTCGATATGAAATCTCTGACGCCATTTTGCGTTCTTTATTCTTTCTCTGTTTTCCATTATCTCTTTGTTATCCATTTATATCCTCTCCTTTTGACTATGCTGGTTTAAGTATTGGCAGTTTGACAGCATATTATGCTGTTACTTTTATAAGCTTGTCGCCTATATTGACCTCTGCACCCTCTTGCACAAGTTCTTCAACGGACGCAAAATCGTCTGAGTTGCCCACAAGAACAGGCGTGATAGTCTGATAGCCCTTGCTCTTTATAAAATCCATATCGAAAGTGAGAAGCGTCTGTCCCTTTGTCACTCTGTCGCCCTCTGCAACGTGAGCCTTGAAGCCCTCGCCTTTAAGTTCAACTGTATTTATACCAACATGGATAAGAAGCTCTTTGCCGTTGTCAAGTGTAAGACCAATTGCGTGAAAAGTGTCAAAAAGCGTTTCAACTTTGCCGTCACAAGGCGCTACCACCTTGCCCTCTGTCGGCTCTATTGCTGCGCCAAGACCAAGTATGCCCTGCGCAAAAGTCGGGTCAGGCACGTTTTCAAGCTTTACAGCCTTGCCGCTGAGGGGAGCTGTGATAATGCCGTCGTCTGCCACGTCAGCATTTTCAGCTTTTGTTTCAATAGTCTGTGCAGGCTTTTCAGCCTTTTCTGTTTTGTTTTCAACAGGCTTGCTCTCATTTCTTATCTGCTCGTTGTTTGTGCCGAAGAACCATGTAAGTGTGAATGCAACGCCCATTGCGATAGCCATTGAGATTATGTACTTAACAGGGTGATTGAGTGTAAGAAGTATTGCAAAAATGCCTGTTACACCTGTTGCAGTTGCGCCAAGGTGGAGGATAGAAGCCGCCATTGCTCCGCAAGCGCCGCCGATAGAGCCGAATATGAAAGGCTTTACAAATCTCAGGTTTACGCCGAATATTGCAGGCTCAGTGATACCAAGCATACAGGAAAGTGCAGACGGATAAGCCATTGATCTGATCTTGTTGTTCTTGCTTCTTACTGCCACTGCAAGGCAGGCAGCTCCCTGCGCCATGTTTGCGGCAGATGCAAGCGGAAGCCAATAGGTTACGCCATATTTAGCAAGCTGACCGATGTCGATAACAGTGTACATATGATGTATACCGCCAACAACTGTTGTTGAATAGAAACCGCCCATTATGAACGAACCAATGCCGAATGGGATAGTGATAAGCTTCTGAACGCCTGTGATAATGCCGTTTTCAAGGGCAACGAATATAGGTCCGATAAAGGTGTAAACGAGAAAAGCTGTTACTGTAAGGCTCACAAGAGGTGTAACAAAAAGGTCGATTATGTCAGGAACTTTCTTGTGAAGCTTTTTCTCGATAGTCGCAAGAATGAATGAAGCGATGATGATAGGAATTACATGACCTTGATAGCCTACCATGTGAACATTGAACAGACCGAATATTGAGAATGTCTGCTCATAGCCGTTTGTGAAAACCGTCCATGCGTTTTGCAGGTCGGGGTGAATAAGGAACATTCCTATTACTGCGCCAAGATAAGTGTTACCGCCGAAAACCTTAGTTGCCGAGTAGCCAGCCTATAAGTATTGGCAGGAATGTGAACGCCGCATTTGACAGCAGCTTGAATATGGTGAAAACATATCCGTTTGTGTCAAGGGAGATAAAGCCGTTTGAAGCCATGAAGTTCAAGGCTTCCATTATTCCCATGATAAGACCGCCTGCAACGATAGTAGGGATTATAGGTACGAAAACATCGCCTAGAGTTTTGATGAGCCTTTTGAACCAGTTCTGCTTCTGTGCCACCTGAGCCTTAAGCTCGTCCTTTGAAGCGGCTTCTATGCCTGCCTCATCGATAAATACATCATAGACCTTGTTTACAGTTCCCGTGCCTATGATGATCTGAAGCTGACCTGACGCCTCGAAAACGCCTTTTACAACGTCAATGTTTTCCAGTGTTTCTTTCTGTATCTTTGAGTTGTCTGCGATTATAAGTCTTAATCTTGTGGCGCAGTGTGCGGCACTGACCAAGTTTTCCTTTCCGCCGATCGCAGAAAGTATCTCACGAGCTGAACTTCTGTAATCCATAATATCCCGTCCTTTTTAAAGATTTTTTATTTTTTTGTCCGGACTATGATCTTTTTCGGTTTCATTATTTATGTGATACCGATTTCATTAACTATATTATAGTCCATAGCAAGTCATTTGTCTATTGACAAATAATATAAACTTATAAGTCGGGATTTCAAGGTTTCACACAGTTTCATATTTTTCTCTTTGTTGACTCACGCTCTTTC
>CALEJX010000257.1 GCA_937898375.1 uncultured Ruminococcus sp. | reverse complement strand
GCCTGACAGGTCAAAGGATCAGAGCTATGTGCTTTACAGCATGACGCAAGAACAGATTGCGCACACCCTCTTCCCTGTTGGCGAGATGCACAAGGACAAGATCCGTGATATCGCCGAAGAAAACAATCTTATAAACGCCGACAAGCCTGACTCTCAGGATATCTGCTTTATCCCTGACGGCGACTACGCAAGCTTTATCACAAAGCGCTGTGGTGAACAGAAGTCGGGAGATATCGTTCTTTCTGACGGCACAAAGCTTGGTATACACAAAGGTCTGATACACTATACTATCGGACAGCGCAAGGGCGTGGGAGTTTCATACAGCGAGCCGCTTTTTGTGGTGGCAAAGGATATGGAGCACAACAGGCTCATTATGGGCAAGGCTGATGAGGTATACAGTGACAGCCTTGTAGCAGGAGATGTGAACTTTATTCCGTTCGACACCCTCACAGAGCCTATAAAATGCACTGCTCAGACACGTTATCATCAGAAAGACGCTGAATGTACAGTTTCACCTATAGAGGACGGCAAGGTACTTGTGACCTTTAAAGAGCCGCACAAGGCTATCTCAAAGGGACAAGCTGTGGTTTTCTATGACGGCGAATATGTCATTGGCGGCGGAACAATATTATAAAAACAGACCCACAGGATATTTCCGTGGGTCTTATATTTTTAGCTTCCGGCTTTTTTATGAAGTGAACGGAACTCCGCAGGGGACAGCATTTCGTGCTTTTTGAACACAGCGCAGAAATAGCTGCAATCGTTATATCCAACCTCTGCAGCGATCTCATTGATGTTGAGCTTATCTTCCAAAAGCAGTAGTTTCGCCTGCTGAATACGCTTTCTAGCAAGATACTCAAATGGTCTTAGGCTAAGACATTCTTTGAAAAGTCTGCAAAGATACTGCGGCGAAAGATCGATAAGATCGGAAAGCTCCACAAGGGTAAGTTCTTTTCTGAAATTCTTGTCAATATAATCAATTACAGGCTGTAGCTGATTGAGCTTCTGTCCGTCCTGACTGCCGTTTTGCAGATTTACAACTCTGTGCAGTTCGATAAGGAACTGATAGAGATACGCCGAGCACTGATGACCACAGTAGTAATAATTGGTCTTCATAAGGTAAAGTATCTTCTTGAATATGGCATCGACCGCATTGATATCATTTATATGGAACACCTTAGCTTTCTCAAGCTTGATATGCTTGAGCATTTCCACAGCTTCCCTGCCCTCAAATGTTATCCAGTGAGTTTCCCATATGTCACCAACAGGGTAATACTCGTGCGGCACAGACGGCGGAAGATAAAATGCGTCTCCAGGCTTTATATCATACTCGTGACCCTCAAAAATAATGTGTCCCTGACCACGGGTGCAGTATATGATCTGATGATTAGGATAGCCCTCATCTCTCACAAAATGGAACTCTCTGTCTCTCGCACCGATACCAAGAACATACAAAGGCAGGCTTGTTTCGTCGCTCAGGACAGGATAATAATAGTCAGTCATAATAAATCTCGCTTTCCAAACTGATTTCATATTCTTTTATTATATATTATCACAACATATGAAAAAAGTCAAGAAATTTCAAAAATATGTTGTACAATCGTCCTGAATGTGGTACAATATACTATAGAATGATAGTAATATATTTATATAGGAGATGATAAGATGTTAAGACGATTGACGGCATTTTTTACTGCGGCTGTCATGGCGTGCGCCGCATCCCTTACCTATTCTGCTGAGGTAATAAAACATGAAGTCAATGTCCCACCTGATATACTTGTGCTTGGGGACTCGATTGCCGCTGGATATGGTCTAGAGGGTTACAGTGAGGACAGATATTCCTGTGCATCTTATGCAAATCTTCTTCACGATCAGTATGACACTGAACTTAAAGAATACGGCGGCTGCAAGCTTGTGAACTCCTCAGTTGTGGGCGATACTTCCCAACAGCTTCTTGAACATATAAAGACAGGTGAGTATGACGCAGACCTTGCAGACAGTGACGCTGTTATAATATCCATAGGCGGCAACGATATTCTCGGGCTTTTTCTTGACTTTCTCATGAACGATCTTGGCATTACTCCTGATACAACAATGTCTGATATTATGGACAAGACCAAGGATATAATGGGTATTGCCATGGATATGAAAGATTTGTCTGATGATATGGATAAAGCGCTGAAAGAGTTCTCTGGTACTCTTGATGATATAATTGATACAATTAAAACCAAGAGCGACGGCGAGATAATAGTTCAGACACTTTATGATCCGCTTGATAACTTCACTGCAGCGGCAATTTTTCAAAGCATGTCTAAAGAAAAAATATCAAAACTCAACAGCATTATCAAAGACCATGCCACAGATGAAAATGGCAATGAACGATACATGGTGGCGGACGTGTACAGCGAGTTCAGCGGACACGGCAAAGAGCTTACCAACATAAATGACTTTGATATACACCCAAATAAGGACGGTCACGCACTTATTGCATCATGTATCGACAAGGTGATAAGAACGAAGAAGTACACCTATGAGGAGACCGTTCCTGACAGCAGTGAGAGCGGTGACAAGAAAAAAAATGCCATACTCATTACAGCAACAGCTGCAGGCGGACTTATTGTTATAATCGCTGCTGCGGCGCTTATACGACACAGAAAGAAAGGATAATTTATCATGAAAATATATTTGGTGGACTTTGAAAACGTCAAATCCAAAGGACTTCAAGGCGTTGACAATCTGACAGAAACGGACACAGTCATAATTTTTTACAGCGAAAATTCCGATACCATTAACTTTGAAATGCACCAGAAAGTGCTTACTTCCAAGGCAGACATAGAGTACTTCAAGGTAAATGTGGGCGGCAAAAATGCACTTGATTTTCAGCTTTCAACGCTTCTCGGATATCTCGTCGCAAAGGATACTTACACAAATATTTTTGTTATCAGCAATGACAGGGGCTTTGATTTTCTCCATGATTTTTGGCACGGAAAGTACGTTGACACACCAAACGCTACAGTCTATAGAACAAGAACTATACAATCTGCGATCAATTTTGCTAACAACAAGATCGACACATCGGAAAGCAATGATACTGAGGAAGCAACTGAGACGATAGTTGAAAGCACAGAGTATGTACAGGAAGCAGCAGACACCACAGCAGAGACAGGCATCACTCTTGACGAAGGGGGCGAACCGAGTGCCGAGCCTGCGGTCATAGATTACTCTGTCACACTCAATGAAGATAATAACGAGAATGAAGAAGTTGAAGATGAACCTGAGGCTTGCGCTCCCGACCTTACCACGGAAGAAAAAACGGTCATATCTGAAACACCTGTCAAAAAAACAAGAGGAAGAAAGAAACGTACCACAAACAAGTTTCAAAATCTTCATGACATACTTGCAGACGTTTGCAGCGAAGAGCAAATAATAGAAATCGGCAAGCTTATTGCGGAATCAAACACAAAAGAAGAGCTTCACAACTCACTCGCAAAGGTATACAAACAGCAGGCTACAGATTTCTACAAACTGCTCAGGCCGAAATATCTGCGACTTAAAGGACTTTATGAAACTGAAAATGCGCAGGCTGATAACAATGAAAAAATTCATAACGCACAAGAGACGGAAAAGGTGGTTTACCATGATGTGCTGTCAGTGAAGCTCGGCGAGCTGCTCAGCGGAAAATGCGATGAAAACGAGCTGGCACTTATAAGAAGTGCGGTCATTGACGCCGCCACAAAGCAGCAGCTCTACATCAGAATGGTAAAAGAGTTCAAAAAGGAAAAGGGCTGCGAAATATACAACACAATAAAGCCAGAGTATGTGTCTTTGCACAAACTTGCGACTGAGATCAATGAATAAAGGAGCATAAAAATGAAACTTATGATAGCGTCGGACATTCATGGTTCGGCTTACTGGTGCAAAAAAATGCTTGAAGCTTTCGAGCAAAGCGGTGCAGAAAAGCTCATTCTTTTGGGAGATATTCTCTATCACGGACCAAGAAATGATCTGCCGCAGGAATATGCACCAAAGCAAGTCATTGCCATGCTAAATCCGCTGAAAGACAAGCTTCTGTGCGTGCGTGGAAATTGCGATACAGAAGTTGATCAAATGGTGCTTGACTTCCCTGTTATGGCGGAATATGCTTACATATGCTGTGACGGTTTGAGAATATTTGCCACTCACGGTCACAAATTCAACTGTGCAAATCTGCCGCCACTTTCAAAGGGCGATATTCTTCTTCATGGTCACACCCATGTGCCTGTGATAGAAAATCATGGCGATTACACTTACATCAATCCCGGCTCGATATCTATCCCGAAAGAAAATTCTGCACACAGCTATCTAATATTAGAGGACGGCAAATTCATGTTTGGTGAGCTTATATAAAGAAAAGGCAGCACTAAGCTGCCTTTTTTGTACCTATTTTATTGTAGTCTCAAGTCCGTTGACCTCTATCTCTGGATCATCAAGATTGATTATCAGACATTTTCTGCCTTCAATTATCTGGGTTTTCACCTTGTCAACTGCGTCCTTACCAATGTTTACAGTTATGCTTGGAGCAGATACGACAGTACGTTTCTCAACGAGGTTTACCGCCGTGAGTGGCTTTCCGCCTGCCGCAGCATCAAACACTTTAGGCAGATTATCAAGCTTATCCTGACTTACGCCTGCCTCCCACAGAATTGACGAGAGCTTATGCTCGTCAATGGTCGGTATCTCAGTTTCGTGTGCATTCTGGTCAACAAAAGTGGATATCTTATCATTCACTGTGGTGATAAGATCATAGTCAAGCTCGTCACCCACAACGCTTGTGAGGATATCCTTGAAAGTTTCCTTTTCGTTCTGACAAGTCATTGAAAACTCACAGCCAAGAAACTCCTCAACAACAGATGTATTCGGCTTTTTGGCATTCTTAGTGTAGTAAAGCACACCGTTGATATCAGGCGCACGGTCATTGAAAAGCGGGAACAAAAATCCGTCGCTCGGCAGCTCCACAATTCTGTCGCATGACTCTTTCTTGGCGATAGAGTTATCCTGTTCGTTGTATATAAGCCCGTCAATTCGCAGGTTTACAGGGCAAAGTGCTGTCACAATAAAGTTGTAATCTGTATCAGCTTCGTCCTCGAACTCGTCCATTTTGTTCTTTCTCAGCACTGAATATGTACAATGCGCTGCGAAAATGGTATATGTTGACACATACTCCACCTTTTCAACTATGGCATTGAGGAAGTTATCAACCTTTTCTTCATCAAGAAGTTTGCTTTGCAAAGTTTCATACATTAAAGGCTGTGCACCGCCCTCAAGGTAAGCGTCCTTAGGGAACGAATATTCCAGCAGATTTTTGCCGATAGAGCCGCTGAGTACCTTTTTCAGGTTTATCATTATAAGCTCCGCCTCGTCCTGTGGAATGGTGTTGTAAAGCTGATTGGTCTTGCACTTTATATTCTTTTCAGCGTCCACAAATGCGGTAACAACGTGGTTTACTGTGAAAAAACCGCAATCGTCGCTGAAATTTTTCTTTATTTCATTAATTTCCTTTTTGTTCATCTTGGCATCCTCCCGAAAATGTGTATATTTATTATAGCACAAATGTACAGATTTTTCAAGTGCCGCAAACAAAAAAATCCCACAGCCGAAACTATGGGATAATTTTTAT
>CALEJX010000256.1 GCA_937898375.1 uncultured Ruminococcus sp. | reverse complement strand
TTCAGGCTTTGTCACCTTGTCAAGCACTGCGTTTCCGCCTGCGCAGGAAATAGGGTTTCCGCCAAATGTTGAGCCGTGTGTACCCTTGCCAAGCACCTCGCTGCACTTCTTGTTAGCAAGGCATACGCCTATAGGAACGCCGCCTGCAAGACCCTTTGCAAGTGTGGTTATGTCAGGCTTTACGTTGTAAAGCTCAGATGTGAGAAGTCTGCCCGTTCTGCCAACGCCTGTCTGTACCTCGTCGGCAATGGTGAGGATATCCCTCTTTGCACACTCCAGCATGATAGTGTTCACAAAATCCTGCTTAAGCGGTATAACTCCGCCCTCGCCCTGAACGAACTCGAACATTACAGCGCATATCTTGTTGTCAAACTTGTTGAGCTTGTCCATAAGATCGTCGATATCGTTTGCGATAACATTCTCAAATCCGCCAACAAACGGGAAGAAGTAGTTGTGGAAAACCTCCTGACCTGTTGCAGAAAGAGTGCAAAGTGTTCTGCCGTGGAAACTGTTCACAAGGGTGATGATGATATTTCTCTCAGCATCCTTGCCGTATTTGTCAAAGCTGTATTTCCTTGCAAGCTTGATAGCGCACTCGTTAGCCTCAGCTCCTGAGTTGCCGAAGAACATTTTCTCATAGCCTGTCGCTTCGCAAAGTCTTTTTGCAAAGTCAGCCTGTACCTTTGTGTAATAGTAGTTTGAGGTGTGCTGTATCTTGTGAGCCTGCTCGCAGATAGCGTTCACCCAATCTTCGTCACAGTAGCCAAGGCTGTTTGTGCCGATACCTGAGCCGAAGTCGATATACTCTTTTCCGTCCTCGCCAACAGCTGTCTGACCATGACCGCTTTCCATAACAAGACCTATTCTGCCATATGTCTGCATAACGTGTTCGTTGAACTGTTCTATGGTGTTCATTTTTATCACTCTTTTCAATATGTATTTATATTTTATATAAACTGTGTACCGATACCCTCGTTAGAGAGCAGCTCGATAAGTATCGAGTGCGGTACTCTGCCGTCAATGATAGTGGTCTTTTTAACGCCACGTCTTACGGCTTCAACACAGCAATCTATCTTTGGTATCATTCCGCCGCTTATAATGCCCTTCTTTTTCAGATAAGGCACATCGCTGACGTTTACCTGTGGGATAAGGGTAGAATCATCGTCCTTGTCCTCCAGCAGACCAACTATATCCGTCATAAGGATAAGCTTTTCAGCTCGCAGGCAGGAAGCGATCCTAGCCGCCGCAGTGTCAGCATTGATGTTGTATGACTGACCGTCCTCGCCAACGCCAACTGTGGATATTATCGGAACATAGCCATTGTTAAGTGCGTCAATAATAGGCTTTGTTGTCACCTTTTTGATGTCGCCCACAAAACCAAGGTCTACCTCGCTGTCAAGCTTCTGTGCAAGTATCATCTGTCCGTCACAGCCGCAAAGACCGAGAGCCTTTCCGCCGTGAAGCTGCAAAGCGCAAACAAGCTCCTTGTTTACTTTGCCGCAAAGCACCATTTTAACGATATCTATAGTTTCAGCGTCAGTGTATCTCAGACCGTTTATGAACTTGCTTTCAATGCCAACTCTTTTGAGCATTGCGTTTATCTCAGGACCGCCGCCGTGAACAAGAACCACCTTTATGCCAACCTCGCTGAGAAGCACGATATCGCTCATAACAGCTTCCTTAAGCTCAGCGTTTGTCATAGCGTTGCCGCCGTATTTTACAACGACTATCTTGTCGTGATATTTCTGAATGTGCGGCAGAGCGTCAATAAGTATCTGACTTCTGATTTTATTGCTTATGTCCATTTCTCATTCTTCTTTCCCTAATATTGTAAATACTGTATTTAGTAGCTTTGAGACCGTCGAAAAAGCTACGGGTCAACGGGCGAACGATGTTCGCCCCTACAAAACCAACGCATTTACGTAATTTGTAGGGGAGCGGCTCAATTTCTGTTTCACAGAAATGCGACGTCCCACTTGCTCGTACATTTTTCAACAAGTTGGTAGCTACTATATTTTTAAGCAATTAGCTTCTGTAATCACCGTTTATCTTAACATAATCATATGTAAGGTCACAGCCCCATGCAGTGGCAGTGCCCTCGCCGTCGCCGATAGAAACGCTTATGGTTATTTCGTCCTCCAGAAGAACTGTCTTAGCCACTTCCTCAGAGAACTCTATGCCTGCGCCATTGTGGCAAACGTGTATCTCTCCTGCCTTTGATGACAGTGAAACGTCAACCTTGTTTATGTCAAAATCAGCCTCGGCGTATCCCACAGCACAGAGTATCCTGCCCCAGTTAGCGTCAGCGCCGAACATTGCGCACTTGAAAAGCGGCGAACATATAACGCTCTTTGCAACGATAATAGCCGTATCAAGGTCTTTAGCGCCTGTAACAGTACATTCAAGAAGCTTAGTTGCGCCTTCGCCGTCCTTTGCGAGCATTTTTGTAATGTTCATCATAACGATATAAAGGGCTTTCTTGAACACCTCGTAGCTCTCACCCTCGGCTGTTATCTCAGCGTTTCCTGCAAGTCCGTTAGCCATAACAGCGCAGGTATCGTTTGTTGATTGGTCGCCGTCAACAGACAGGCAGTTATATGTTATCTTCACTATCTCAGTGAGCGCCTTTTTGAGCATTTCAGAAGAAACGGCGCAGTCTGTAGTGATAACGTTGAGCGTAGTAGCCATGTTAGGGTGAATCATACCGCTGCCCTTGCCCATGCCGCCAACGTGGCAAGTTTTGCCGTCAAGCTCAAACTCAACAGCGACTTCTTTTTTCACTGTATCAGTAGTCATGATAGCAATAGCAGCCTTTTCGTTGCAATCATAGGAAAGTCCCTCGTAAAGCTCGTCTATCTTAGCTTCGATAGGCTCGAGAGGGAGTATCTGACCGATAACGCCTGTCTGAGCGATAAGGATCTCTTCAGGCTTAACGCCCATTTTCTCGGCGGTCATTTCGCACATTTTGTAAGCTTTTTCCTCGCCGTCAGCGTTGCAGGTGTTAGCGTTTTTGGAGTTGAGGATAAAGCCTTTAGCCTTGCCGCCTGTTTTAGCAAGATTTTTCTGAGAAACAGTAACAGGAGCGCCCTTGACTTTATTCTGAGTAAAAACGCCGGCGGCTGAACACATAACGTCCGACTCCACAAGGCAGAGGTCAGGTTTTTTTGTAGGGTTTTCCTTTATGCCGCAGTAAAGACCATTAGCTTTAAAGCCCTTTGCAGCACACACGCCGCCGTCTACATACTTATAGCCGTCGAAATTTTTCTTTGATATCTCTTTCATATTCACAACTCCTTACAAAATTTTCACACTTTTCAGACCAAAACATACTTATGTTTCTGATCTTCTATAAATCTCAGCATATCGTCAAATTCCACTGATATGGTGGCGGTATTTCTATTGGGGTGGACGAGCATTTTCTGCCCCACAAGCCTTTTATCAAGCAGCACAGTGACCTTATTTTCTGTATCATTTATAATACCCAGTGGAGTAACGCTGCCGGATTTCAGCCCAAGAATATCCCACAGGTCATTTTCGTTAGCGAAAGAGAGGTTGCCAAGGTGATTTTCCTTACCGAGCGTTTTAAGGTCGGCTCTTTGGTCGTCGGGCAGGGTATAGAGGAAATACTCTTTTTTCTTATTCTTTAGAAACAGGTTTTTACACCCCTGACCCTTGACAAGTTCTTTCACGAACTCCGCCTGCTCGCAGGTATAGACCGCTTCATGTTCGGCTTTTTCGTACTTGATACCAAGTTCGTCAAGTTTTTCTAGCACATTTGGCACTGTTCTCACTTCGCTTCTTTTTGGATTTGGTTTCATTTCTGTAGGGGCGAACAGCGTTCGCCCGTTATCTTTACCGCACTCATTGTCGTGGGTTATTTTTGTTATTCCAACCCCGTTGCTTCGTTTATTCCCAACATTATATTCATATTCTGTATTGCGGCGCCGCTTGCACCTTTTCCAAGGTTATCAAATCTCGACATAAGCAATATTTGCTCCTCGTTTCCGCAGACAAATATCTGCATATTATTCGTACCAGCCAATGTATTCGCTGCGATAAATCCGTCAGGGAGCGTTTCCGTTCCCCCAAGCTCCATTACCTTCACGAAATGCTGACCGACATAATGCTCAGCCATTATTTCATGGATATTCTCAGGTGTATACTTCTTTGTCAAACATCTTGTCACCAACGGCACAGACACAACCATACCATTATAATAGTCATCAACTATCGGATTGAACATAGGCTTATATTTAAGTCCGCAAACCGCCTGCATTTCAGGGATATGCTTATGCTTCTGTCCAAGTGCATACTGACGTGGAGAATACATTTCCTTTGTTTTATTTTCGCTTTCCATAGCGGCTATCATTTTCTTTCCGCCGCCGCTGTAGCCTGAAACTGCATGGCAGGTAACAGGATAATCCTCAGGAAGCACGCCTGCCTTTACCAGAGGATAAACAAGGCTTATAAAGCCGCTTGCATAACAGCCTGGGTTTGCAACTCTTTTTGAATTGCGGATATTTTCTCTATGCTTTTCCGAAAGCTCAGGGAAGCCGTAATCCCAAGCAGGGTTAGTTCTATGGGCAGTAGAAGCGTCGATTATCCTAACATCAGGGTTTGTGCAAAGTGAAGCCGCCTCTATAGCCGCTGCGTCAGGCAGGCAGAGAAAAGTGATATCAGATGAGTTTATCATCTTTGCTCTCTCGTTCACGTCCTTGCGCTTTTCTTCGTCAATGAGCATTATCTCAACGTCATTTCTGTTCTGAAAACGCTCATAGATCTGAAGTCCCGTTGTTCCCTCTTTGCCGTCAATAAAAACTCTTGTTTTCATTTTTCTTCATATCCTTCTATAAAACTTTATGATTTTGTCTGTCAATGATCTGTATGCTCACGCAATTGCGACCTTTTGTAGGGGCGAACAGTGTTCGCCCGTTTGGCTGCCGTCTGCATACTCTTTGATCAATCGTCCAAAATGTTCTTGTATTCAGGCTCTTTTTTCAGCTTTTTGCGCTTCTTATCTTTCTTTGCGGCGTTTATAGCGTCCTTGTCCGCAAAGCAGTTTCCGAGACCTGCGGCGAAGCCTGCGGTCAGAATTGTGAGTACGATAAAGTTCGGCACTACCGACCTTGCTTCCTCAACGAAAATATATTCTATCACCGACACCGCTATCATCACAGGCGCAACATACG
>CALEJX010000255.1 GCA_937898375.1 uncultured Ruminococcus sp. | reverse complement strand
TCCACAGTCTTTACACAAATGTTTGTGACCTCTTATCTTAAGAGCTGTATAATGCTCATTTATGTTGATATCTCTGACAAGTTTAGTATATCGACCGTCATTGACAACATTGCAGCTTCCGCATTTAGTGCATATCTTTGTTTCAATTTTAGGCGAAACAACAAAAAGATAATCACACTCATCTGCATTTTCACGCAGTTCAAGTATATCAAATTCATCAAGACAAAGCATATTTTGGTTGTGGTTTATAAGCATATTACTTCTTCGTCGTCACACTCTTAACAGCCGACCATTCTCCATAATATTTCGTACCCTTTACAAGCGTATAAGAACGTACCTTAACATAGTATTTCTTGTTTGCTGAAAGCTTAGATATCGTCATTTTGTCGGTCTTGTTGTTTGCAATGTCAAGCTTCTTTGCGCCTGCAAATTTAGAGTTTGTGGAGTACTGCACCTCATAACCTGTTGCAGAGCCTTTCTGCGCCCAATCAATAAAGAAAGCTTTTGACTTAGCAGTGAGCTTCTGTATCTCCTGCTTGGCAGGGTTTATTTTGAATGTCTTGGTGACAGTTCCGCCGTATTGTCCTTTGCCTGTTATCTTTACTGTGGCTGTGCCTACGTTTTTGTTGTTTGAATATGAAACTATGTAATCTGTGCCGCTTTTAAGCGTCTTGCCGTTGTATTTCACTTTTACGCTCTGAGTGATATTCTTTCCTGTATATGTCTTTGTAGAAATGCCTGATATAGATGACTTGGTGATATCATATTTTGCAGTGGTAATATTTTTGCTGTCTGACCATGCTCCATAGTATACCTTTTCGCCAACATTTGTGTAGGAACGTACACGAACATAATATTTCTTTCCTGCTTTCAGACCGCTAATGGTGAGAGTATCAGGTTTGTTTGCAGTAAGCTTTTTAACTGTGCTGTTTTTAAAATCAGCACTTGTGCTGTATTCTATCTCATATCCTGTTGCAGAGCCTTTCTGCGCCCAGTCTATGAAAAAGCCTTTGAAGCGTGTTTCAATCTTCTGTATCTGCTGTTTAGCAGGTGCGATAACAAAGCTTTTCTTTATCTCGCCTGTGTATGAGCCTGTCCCTGTTATAGTGACATCAACAGTACCTACCTTTGTGTTTGCGGAATAAGAAACAGTATAGTCAACACCCTCATCAAGGACGACGTTGCCATTTTTGATAACTATATTCTGTGTAACAGGCTTTCCTGTGTACTCTTTGTCCTTTATACCTGAAACGGCAAGCTCGTCAATTTTTACCTGATATGTGTCATATGGGATACCATTTTCCTTTGCATACTTTTCAGCGGCGCTGTCTTTAGCGCAGGTCATTGTAAAATCTTTGTTTAGCGTAAGTTCACTGCCTAATGTATATCCAAAAGCCTCGTCGCCTATCTTTTTTACGCTTACAGGGATGTATACCTTTGAAAGTGATGTGCAGTTTTCAAAGGCATAATCATCTATTTCTTCAACACCATTGCCAAACGTCACACTTTCAAGGGCAATGCAGCCATAAAAGCTTTCATCGTAGATATATTTTACTGTATCAGGAATGACTACGGTTTTAATGGTCTTGTTGTTCTTAAAAGCACCAGTTATGACACCCATAGGGTGAGAATTTGTAGGTTTACCCGACCAACCGCTTATACCTGTTATCGTACATCCATTGAGTTCAGTAGGGATAACGACATTTTCTTCCTTGCCATTATATTCAACTATATCAACAGTTTTATCAGCTTTTATGATATACACAAAGTCGCCATATGTTGCATAGTCTATGCTTGCAGACGTTGAGATATCATCGGCATAAGCTGATATTGGCGCAGCCACGCCTGTGAATGTCATTGTTATTGCCGCTAGTCCGGCGAGATAGTTTGTTGCTTTCATATCATTAACTCCTTTTCACAATGTTTATCCTTGATATATTAATTTCCTATAATGTCTGCTTGGTCACAGTTTTGGAACTGCCTTGTACTGTTGATTGACAAGTTGCATTTTTAGATGAGATACTCAACATAGATTCAATTTTGTTGCAAATAAATTAAATTTCATCATATCACACAATTATTGTAATGGATAATTGTGCATAATAAATATTCACATCTTCATTGGAAACTCCACCTTTTTTGCGTGCAATACACATTCTTTATTTACCCCTACATTCTATATAACGATGAAATTATCCGGAACGTTACAATATTTTTTCATATGTACGAAATTTTTGTATCATCGCACAAATGGTGTGTTTGTTTTTGTTATCATTGTACAAAAATAGTGCACAGTATCAAACCATGCACTATTAATTCTTATTTTACGGAATAGTAGATATCCATTATTTCTGATTCAGATATGTCACCGCTTAATCCAAATATATATTCACCATTATCCCACAAAATATTTATGAAATCATCATTTGAGTATAAAATAAACTCATTTACAAATTTATCTGATGAAGTTTTGAAATGACCACGTTCATTGTCATAATGCGAAAAATAGCTATCTGCTGTATACTGGTCAAAATATACGCTCTTGAACCTGCTTTTTGAATAATATCGTAAACCAATTTTACTCCTCCAACAGAAAGATGTAGTTGCTTTGATATCTCATTGACCTTAAAGCCATAAAAATATTTCATCATAATAACGTCACGATAAATATCAGGCAGCTTTTCGACCATATCCGAAACAATAAGCTGTTCAAAGTGGTTGCAGTCTTCAGATATCTCTTTGATCTTTTCATCTATCTTGACATTGATACTGTGTTTATTTTCTTTTTCAAGAATATCGATACACACGTTTCTATTAATAATAACTGTATAAGCGACTATTTCGGCTGGTTCTAAACTATGAATTTTTTTGAAATTTTCTGCTAACGCCAAAAATGTTTCTGAAACAGCTTCTTCTGCCAAGGCGTTATTATGCAATTTTAACATTGAGAATACAAACAATTTTCTTTCAAGAGAGTCATATATTTTTCTAAACTTTGATTTATCCTCATCGTCGAGCAGCGTCATACAAACTACGAGCACTTGATCACCTCTGTCTAATTTTGTAATGGTTTAAGTATAGCATTATTTATATATAATTTCAAGGGGGCGTAGAATTAAAATCTTGTTGATTGTGAAATATTTGTTAACATCAACACGGAAGTTGAAATAGCCGAATTTTACAAGTCCTTGACAAAAGAAAAGATTAGTGCTATTATATTATGTGATATTGTTATTTATTTATCAATCATGTATTTTTAGTAAAGGAAAGTGTAAATATATGTCTAAAGACGGTTCAATATCCGCATCAGTAATAAAGCGCCTGCCACGTTATTATAGATTTTTAGGCGAGCTTCAAAAAGAGGGTCTTGAAAGGATATCTTCAAGAGAGCTTTCTGAGAGAATGAAGCTCACAGCTTCACAGATAAGACAGGATCTTAACTGCTTTGGTGGATTTGGTCAGCAGGGATATGGCTATCATGTTGACGAGCTTAGAATGGAAATAGGCAAGATACTTGGCGTTGACAAGCATTTCAAGACTATACTTATCGGTGCAGGCAACCTTGGTAAAGCTATCGCCACACATATAAACTTTGAGACAAGGGGCTGCAATCTCATAGGCATATTTGATATAAACCCTAAGCTCACAGGCGAGGTGGTCGGAAACATACCGATTCGACACACTGACGATATAGAAAGTTTTTGCGAAGAAAACTCCCCTGTTGTAGCTGTGCTTTGTATACCAAAGGCGAACACTCAGGCTATTGCAGACCAGCTTGTCAGCCTTGGTCTGAAAGCGTTCTGGAACTTTTCACACTATGACCTTAGTATCGACTACGAAAACATTGTTGTGGAAAACGTCCACTTGGGCGACAGCTTACTGACCCTTACATACGCCGCAAACATCATCACAAGCACTGATGCTGACAACAGTGAAGAAGCTGAATAAACACAAAAACACCCGAAGATCTATCCTCGGGTGTGATTTTTTATATTATATAAGGTATTATCGAACCGTTTTAACAGCGGCTGTTTCAACCACTGCGGAAAGATGATCGTTTACCTCTTTGCTCTGATAGTATTCAGCAAATGACTCTGTTACCTGATCTGCCCACGACTCAGTAGACTGAGTTTTAACACTATCAGTGTCGAGCTTTTCAGCACTTCCCGTTTCATCATCTATAGTATAAAGCTTGTCTGACGCAGTTTCAGCGGCGATAGTTGCGACCTTTGTCAGCACATCGTCAGTTTTGTCATATATAACGAATATGTAGCAATCTTTCTTGTTCACTGTCTTAATGCCTGTGTAGCCGTAAAGTCTTTTAGCTTTTTCAGCCTGTGGATATATCTCCTTGCAAACGTCTACAACCTGATCGAATGACTCAACAGCTTCGTCAGGTATCTTTTCAAGAGTACTTCTGTCAGGGAGTGAAGTAGTTTCGTCAGGCACTTCGTCTGTAGCCTCTGTCTGAGCAGTAGTTACATCATTATTTGTAAGATTAACGTTATTTTCTGTTTTATTATCGGCAGTTTTTCCGCAAGCCGAGAAAGAAAACATAGTGCAAACTATAGCAACAGCTATTATCAGCTTTTTCATATTGATCCTCCGAATAACCTCTGTAGTCCTAAATCATTATGTCATATTTCAACAGTTTTACATTATATCACATGAAAATTACTCTGTAAAGGGATTATAAAAAATTGTAACAAAATATCCCGATTATGACGAAACTCATAATCGGGATAAATCATTTTTTAGCTATTTGCACAATAAGAGGTTACAAATTTGTTACAATCTGAACAAAAGACTAATCGTAATCTACAACATCGATCCACTTCATGAGCAGATCCTTTTCCTCTGGTTTGCCCTTGATGAGCTGTGCTGCTGCAACGATAGGCAGCCAAGCCTGTACATACTGCTTAGATGTGCCGCTCTTTACACAGTACTTGTCGAGATATGCTTCAGCAAGATCAGGATTGTTCAAACAGAAAAGCAGATATGTTCTTGCAACGTCTGCAGAAGCGTTACCCTGTCTAGCAGAGCCCCAGTTGATAACATATGTGCCCTCGTCGTTAATGATAACGTTCTTAGGCTCAAAGTTGCCGTGGCAAAGTTTGATGTGCTTTGGCATTGAATCAAGTCTTGTGAGAAGCTCATACTTCTTTATCTCGTCGATCTGACCTAGAGTC
>CALEJX010000254.1 GCA_937898375.1 uncultured Ruminococcus sp. | reverse complement strand
GTGATAAATGATAAAGTATTTCGATATCTTTGCAGGCATCGGCGGATTCCGCTCAGGACTTGAAAAAGCAGGAGGCTTTGAGTGCGTCGGGTACTGCGAGATTGACCGATATGCTAAAAAAGCATACGAAACAATGTACGATACGGAAGGCGAGGTGTATTACGATGACGCAAGAAAAATCAACCCAAACGAGTTACCCGATTTCGACCTTATATGCGGAGGCTTCCCTTGCCAAAGCTTTTCAATCGCTGGAAAAAGGGGCGGATTTGACGACGCAAGAGGAACTCTGTTCTTTGAAATTGCCAGAATCGCTGCCGTTAAAAAACCTAAATATCTGCTGCTTGAGAACGTACCCGGATTGTTATCGCATGACTCAGGCAGGACGTTTGCGACCATCCTTGGTTCGCTGGACGAATTGGGGTACGATGTCGCATGGCAGGTGCTTAACAGCGCAAATTTTAGAGTCGCCCAATCCCGAAAAAGAGTGTTCATTATCGGATTTCTTAGAGAAAAATGCGCCGGAAAAGTATTGTCTTTCACGGACGCAAATCCAAAAACTCTTGTACAACGCATACCCGGACGAGAGGGCTGCAGAGTGTACTCAGCCGACGGACTGAGCATAACGCTTACGGGAACGGCAGGAGGCTTCGGAGGAAAGACAGGACTTTACGAGATCATAGGACTTCCGATCAAGGTCAAAACCAAGTCGGGCTATCAGTTAGCATTGCCCGGCGACAGTATTGATCTCGCCTACCCTAACATTAATTCAAGACGAGGACGTGTAGGTCACGATGTAGCACACACGCTGACAACAAGCTGTAATCAGGGATATTACGCTATGTGTATCGATATGAATCCCGAACCGAAAGTTACAGAGCTTGCGAGGTGCATAACGTCAAGGCAGGACAGCGGTATAGGTCACCATAAAGGAGAAAAGTCGGGGGTGATCGTGATTAGCGATCCGATTGCGGTGCTTACTCCCGAAAAGGAGAAAGTTCGTCAGCAAGGGCGAAGATTTAAACTCCCAAACGAACCGATGTTTACGATAACTGTCACCGATAAACACGGGGTGATCTACTGCGGATATATCCGCAGGCTCATGCCTTTGGAATGCTGGCGTTTGCAGGGGTTTACAGACGAGCAGTTCAACAAGGTGGCGGCAACCGGAATGTCCGACGCACAGCTTTACAAGCAGGCAGGAAATGCCGTTACTACGAATGTTATTGAGGCTCTTGCAAGGTTTATTTTAGAAATTGACAAGGAGAATGCAAATGAATAATATGATAAAGATATTTGAAAATGAGGAATTCGGAAAAGTGAGAACAGTCATTAAGGACGGCGAACCGTGGCTTGTAGGAAAAGATGTGGCGGAGATTTTAGGGTATTCCAACACAAGGGACGCTCTTTCACGTCATGTGGATACCGAGGATAAAACCACCGTCGTGATTTCCGACAGTGGTTCAAATTACAAGAGCAAGACCACTATCATCAATGAAAGCGGCTTTTACAGCTTAGTTCTCTCAAGCAAAATGCCGAGAGCCAAAGAGTTTAAGCGTTGGGTCACAGCCACGATTTTACCAACTTTGAGGAGAACAGGCGGCTACGTCGGCAACGAAGAAATGTTTATAGAAAACTACCTCCCGTTTCTCGACGAGCCGTACCGTGACCTGTTCAGACTTCAAATGACCATTATCAACAAGCTGAACGAACGTATCCGTCACGACGAGCCACTGGTGGAGTTTGCGAATCAGGTGTCAAATACCGATAATCTTATCGACATGAACGCTATGGCGAAGCTTGCGAGAGCCGAAAATATCCCCGTCGGCAGGAACAAGCTTTACGGCTGGCTCAAAGGAAAAGGCGTTCTTATGGCGAATAATCTCCCCTATCAGGCGTTTATCGACCGAGGATATTTTGCGGTCAAGGAGTCGGTGTTTGAAACTGCGACTATGACAAAGACTTATCAGCAGACGTTCGTTACAGGAAAAGGGCAGCAGTTCGTCATAAATCTGCTCAAAAAATATTATGGAAAAGAGGTTTTGCAATAATGGAGATAATAAGCGTTTCTTTACACGATCTGAGAAAAATGAATGACAGCGATGGGCTTGTTTTACAAGGCTGCGGCGGCGACCTTAAAGAATGGGTTGACGGTATAAACGATATGCTGACGGAAAGCGGAATATTGCAGAACGAAAGTTGATTTGAAAAAGCATATACTTTTAAAAATGAAAATCTTACCTGTCTGCTGTTTCCGTTTGATGACGTTCAGCTTGATATCGGTAAGCTTGCAATGTGGAGATTGCAGACTCACGAGCTGTTCGGCGGTACATGGCTTTCCGATTATGTTCCGAACAGACTTGGCGGTTTTGTTCTGTGTGAGGAAGAATGTGACGAAAGCGAAGAAATGGGAATGGAGATGATGTAATGGCGTATTTATTCACAGGAATGATAATCGGAGGGATTATCGGACTGACGGTCGGCA
>CALEJX010000253.1 GCA_937898375.1 uncultured Ruminococcus sp. | reverse complement strand
CCATATAAGCGCCGTTATCATGCAGAAGCCTGTGAGCATGAGCGCACGTCCGCCGAAAACATAGGCAGACATTGCAAGTGCAGGGCAAAGCGCCACAAGCACATGGGTCATCACCTTAGAGGTAGAAATATTATCCCTTATCTGAGGTGAAGGGCTGACAAGCATTTTTTCCATATTTTCTTACCTCCTTATGTTCTTATAAAAGCTTTTGCAAGCTGATTTTTTTCTGCAAGGTTTCTCTTTGCAGGACAGACGTATGAGCATGAGCCGCAGTTCATGCAAAGACCCACCTTGAGCTTCATAAGCGCTTCCTTGTCACGCCTGTCATAAGCCTTTTCAAGCTCTGTAGGCATAAGATTCAGCGGACAAGCTGAGATACATCTTCCGCACTTTATGCAGTTCGTCTGTGCGCACCTATCCTCAATGCCCTTTTTCTTATCGCTCTTTTCGCCGAATGCAAGAATGGCGTTGGTGGTCTTTGTTACAGGGGTGTCAAGCTCATAAAGGCACATTCCCATCATAGGTCCGCCGAAAAGAGCCTTTCTTACCTTTTCTCTGTCGCAGTCACCGAATTTCAGTATATCCTCCGCAGAAGTACCTATAGGAACTTTTACATTGCATGGAGTTGATACCACGTCGCCGTCAACAGTTATACGCTTTGATATGAGCGGCATACCTGTTTTGGAATACTCGCCGATAAAGCCTGCTGTGGTGACGTTCATTACGATAACGCCCTGATCTGACGGAAGCTGACCCTCGCCGACTATGCGTCCCGTGGCATTGAATATTATCACCTTTTCTGCGCCCTGCGGATAGCAGGACTTCAGCACCTTTACCTCTATGCCCTCATCGTCAGCCGACTTTTCACGCATAAGCTTTATAGCCTGCGGCTTGTTGTCCTCGATACCGATAACGACCCTTTTCAGTTTAAGCATATCACGCACAAGCTTTATTCCACACATAACGTCGTCAGCGTTCTCTATCATTTCACGGTAGTCGCTTGTTATGTAAGGCTCACACTCTGCGGCGTTTATAACAAGGGTATCCACCTTGTATTTTTCCTCGTCAAAGTTGAGCTTTATGTGCGTCGGGAAGCCTGCGCCGCCCATTCCGCAGCAGCCTGACTGCCTTACGGCTTTGCAAAGGCTCGCCTTGTCTGTTATAACAGGCGGCTTTACGTCAGGTGACACCTCCTGCTCTCCGTCGGTGTCGATCTCCACCATTTTGCATACCTTTCCGCCTGCTGTGAGCAGTTCGGATATCGCCGCCACTGTGCCTGATACAGACGAGTGAACAGGGCATGACATAAAAGCGTTGCTCTCGCCTATGACCTGTCCCACAAGCACTCTGTCGCCCTTTGCAACTGTCGGCTCGCAAGGTGCGCCCATGTGCTGTGACATGGATATCTTCACTCTTGCAGGCAGCGGTATGGCGATAGTTTCGCTGTTTTCCGTTCCCTTTTTGTGGGAAAGAAAAATGCTGTTGAGTTTCATAATTTTCCCCCTTATCATACTTTATGACTATTCAAAACTGAATTTATCATCACTTATACTTATCCTGCTCTTTATACTGTCAGAGCAGTAAACAACGCCATTCTCATCAATAGCGATGACTTCTATATCTTCATCATTTAGCCACCTGTCAAGCTCACCGCTTCCGCCGATAAAAATGCAGGTAGACAAAAAGTCAGTTTCAATACCGCTTTGCCCCACAACAGTTACAGAAACAAGGTCTGTTTCACAGGGATAGCCTGTTGTCAGGTCAAAAATATGGCTCCATTTTTTGCCCTGCGCTTCAAAGTAACGCTCATATCCGCCTGATGTTGAAACAAATCCGCCGCCGCTTGTGAAGTTAAGGCAGGTGTTATCGTTGTCAAATGGGTCTGTGACCGCAACTTTGAAATCTGTTTTATCAGGCTTCTGCCCGTAAAGAAGCGTTGACGAACCAAAGCTCACCACCGCACAGTCGGCTTTTTCACTATCAAGAAGCTTTTTCACCTCGTCAAGGGCAAAGCCTTTTCCGTCACAGCCCACATCTATTTGTGCGCCGTTTTCAAGGACACATTCGCTCCCTGAAAGCTTTATATTCTCATATCCCACAGCGGAAAGAGCAGTCTGTATCTCACTTTGCTCAGGCACTTTCGGCTCATCGCCTGTGACGTTCCAAAGCGCTGTCAGCGCTCCTGCGGAAATGTCCGCTCCGCCGTATTTTTTTGTAAGCTCTATGCTCTTTTCTATAAGCTGTGCAGCCTCAATAGAAAGCTCAAGCCTGCCGCTCTTATTGAGCCGTGATATCTCCGAGCCTTCCTCGTATGGCGAATAAAGCTTTTCAAGCGCCTTTATCCGCTCTTTCACCTGCTCTGCCTTTCCGCCGTAAACAGCCGCTGTGCATGGGCAATCCATGGCAAAAAATGTCGCTTCGTCAGGCTTTTTATCAAGGTGTATCATCACCGCTCCGCACACCATAAGAGCCGCCGCACACGCCGCCGATACAAGCAGCCGCCTTTCAGGCTTTTTCATTTTTATACCTCACTTGAAATTAGTTGAAAAGTGTGTTATAATATCCGAAGTGAAATCATGTGCAGGCAAGCAAAATGCGTTCGCACTCTTTGATGAACGCCCTCAGCTCGGGATTTTTCCCCACAGGAACTTCGAGCCTGTTCACCTTTTTTCCTGCCAGACTGAGAAGCCTGTCAAGGTCTTTAGGCTGGGCGGAAAGATATTTTACACAACGTTCCATGGTTTCCTCAGTGTCAAGCTGGAAAAGCTTGTGGGAGTTGTGAGGATTTTCAGCATAAAGCTTTCTCAGAAGCATATAGGAGCATATCTTCACCGCCATATCGGTCTGAGTTTCAAGACCTTTTATGCCACTGTCTTTTATAAGTTCCCACAGCAGTTCGCTTCCCTCATCGGAAAAACTCTCAGCACGAGGTCTTTCTTTGACCTGAACTGCGCCGAACACATCTTCATAGGAAGCCCCATAAAGCTTTATAAGAGCAATGATGATATTAACGTTCTGCTTTTTGCCGTGTTCTATGGCTGATATGCAGGACTGGCTCGTACCCACAGCCCGTGCCGCACGGCTTTGTGTATAGCCGCTTTCTATCCTTGCGGCGGTAAGCTTCTCACCTATCCTTAAAGTCAGTTCGTCCTTGCTGTCATTGCTCATGTAATATCTCCCATATAAATAATCATATTGACTTCGCAATCATTATTTCATTATACTATATTTTTATGTGTTTGTAAATATAAAATCTATAAAATAACGTATTTAAGTGAAAAAAATTTGTGCAGGTTTTAGACTGCTAACTATAAATAAGTAAAGAAAGCAGGTATTTTAAATATGAAAGGCTACAGAATAGCATTTATCCGCCACGGAATGACTCAGGCAAACATTGACGGACGTTATATCGGCACTACCGATCTGCCCCTGTGCAGAGAGGGCGCTGACCAGCTTTATGAAAAGATAGAAAAGTATGATTATCCGTCCGTGCAAAAAGTCTACACCTCGCCTTTGAAAAGGTGCAAACAGACAGTGTCTATACTCCAGCCTAACAGACTTGTGGCTGAAATGCCTGAGCTTCGTGAAATGGACTTTGGCAAGTTTGAGAACAAGACCGCTGACGAGCTTATGAACGACCCTGATTATGAGCAGTTCATAAAGGGCGGACTTGACAATCCACCGCCCAATGGCGAGTCAACAAGAGAGGTAATAACTCGCTGTTATGAAGCGCTTAACATCATCATTTCCGATATGATGTATGAGGGGCTTACAAACGTTGCGGTGTGCACACACGGCGGACTTATCATGAATATGCTGGCAGGCTTCGGCGTGCCGAAAAGAAAGCCTATGGACTATGCCTGCGACTTCGGCGAGGGCTTTGAAGTCATGGTTACAGCTTCCATGTGGCAGCGTTCAAACGCTTTCGAGGTAATAGGAACATATCCGCCAAGATACGAGGAAATGCCTGATTACACTTTTGAGGATTATTATACCGACAAGGAAGACAAGTAAGCAGGAAAATAAAAACGAGGGGAGGAAAAAGGCTTGACGAACAAAGAGATAAAACAGGCGGCAAGGAAAAATATAAGCCAGAACATGGGAAACTGCGTGTCGCTCACGGCATTTTTGTTTGCGGTGTTTGTATTTCTTGGTCTGTGCGAGCTAGCCCTCTTTATGCTTTTCAGGCGTATCGGCTGGGAGTATTTCTTCACTTGGCAGGGAATAAAAAAGTATGTTTCGGTAAGGATATTTTGGTTTCTCGACCTAATTGTGGTGATACCATTTGCGGCGTTTGAAATGTGGACAGTGCGGAGATTTTTTGTGGATATCGCAAGAGCAGACAGCTATGTGGGATCAAGACAATATATAAATTCCCATTCATTTACATATTACGCCAAAACGATATTCTCCTCACTGATAATAAACTCTTTGAAAATATTCTCCGCAGTGCCTTTTGCTATCTCAGCCTACAGTGTGTATTATTGGGGCTGGGTGTGCAAGCTCAGCGATCTGACCTCCGCAGGACTTCTCTGCTTTATGTTTTCGCTTGGTCTGTCTGTTGTGACTTTCGGGCTTATGGTGCATTACTGGATATCCCTAGCCCTTGCGCCATACATAATGACCCTTAACCCACGCACCAACATCTTTGACGCCTGCGACCTTTCCGTAAGGCTAATGGACGGTCAGCACAGCAGATATATCTCATTTATATTGAGCTTTGTTATGTATCTTCCTGCGCTTCTGCTCGTGTATCCCGTTTTTATCATTTATCCTTATTTCAGACTAAGCTATATAGTATTTTTGCAGGATATAATGGGAAGCTATTGGCAGGACAAAATGCCGTCGATGATAAAGCGCTGGAGGAAATACAGCAAATGACCGTGACAATAACAAAAGAAGAAAACGAAAAAGCCCTTGAATGTGTACTGCGTTCAAGGGGCTTTTCAAAAAGACTCATAACAAGGCTCAAGCGCACCGAGAACGGCATGACAAGAAATGGCGTTCTTATACGCACTGTTGACCTTGTGTATGAAAATGACATCATCATGATAAACGAGGGTGACGGCGAAACTCTTGACCCTAATCCCCACCTGAAAGCGGATATACTCTATGAGGACAGCGAAGTGGTTGTGTTTTCAAAGCCGCCTTTTATGCCTTGCCACCCGTCCATAAAGCATCGTGACGACACGCTTGGAAATCTTTTTGCAGCACTTTATCCAAGCCTTGTGTTCAGGCCCGTCAACCGCCTTGACCGCAACACAAGCGGCTGTGTGCTTGTGGCGAAAAGTCAGCGAAGCGCCGCAATGCTTCAAAAAAGCTTTGAAAAAACATATGTTGGCATAATAAAAGACCTGCCCCATTGCGGAGGGCGTATCTGTGCGCCTATCGCAAGGGAGCAGGAAACTATAATAAAGCGCTGTGTAAGGGCTGACGGACAATATTCCGCAACGGATTATCTTGTGCGCAAACAGCTCGGAGACCTTTCTCTTGTGGACTTCTTCCTTGAAACAGGCAGAACGCACCAAATAAGGGTACACACGGCTTTTATGGGCTATCCCCTGTTAGGCGATGGCCTTTACGGCAAGGGAAGCCCTCTTATAAGCCGTCAGGCTCTCCACTGCGAGAAAATGACCTTTCAAAGCCCAGAAAGCGGCAAGACAGTGACAGTTTCCGCACCGCTTCCCGATGATATGCTCAGCCTTATGACACCCGACAGGTGATATCGGTTTTAAGCTCCACTGAGCCTAGCACTTCGTCAAGGCGGTCGGAATACTTTAGATAGCTTTGCGGATATTTGTGACGGAAAAGCCGCCACACATCAAAAATATCCGTTCTGTTCTCATACATAGCTTTGTTCCACACCCCTGTGATATTTTCTTCAAGACGCTGTTTCACAAGCTCCGCCACTTGGTCTGAGCTTTTCTCGTCACGGATATCAAGGGAAGTGTGGGCAAGAACAGTGAGCTTCAATCTGCACACAAGCCTGCCGTTCTCATTATCAAGCTTCAAACTGTGACCGTCAGAAGTTATCCTCACGTCCATAGGGATTCCGTTATAGTCGATTATATCAGAATACTGCTCCGCTTTCCCTGTGAGCCACAGACAGCCTGATGCGTCAGCATGGGAAAGATATTCTTCAAGCACCGCTCCGTTCTTTATAAGGGCGGTCTTTTTTATTTCCAAAAGCGGCTCCTGCTGTTCCGCTGACTTCTCCTCACGGCTCTCCGCAAAATCCCCCTGTGGCTCTTTGATAGAGATAACAGGCATTGCAACATACTGCGGCGACCT
>CALEJX010000252.1 GCA_937898375.1 uncultured Ruminococcus sp. | reverse complement strand
AACCATGTAGGGGCTGGCGTCCTCGACAGCCCGTTTTTTGAAAGTTACGTCTTGTAATTTATTACACAAACTTTGCGAAATTGCACAAATGGCAGTAGGGGCGAACATTGTTCGCCCGTTTCGGTCACTTACATAAATTTGTCACAATGCAAAAAAAGAGGTGGAATACTCCACCTCTCATTATTTGTACAAAAATCCGTACTATTATTTTTTTCTAGGCGAACTTACCGCACGAGTTATCTCAGGCTCAGCCTCGCCACGAACACATTCAGCCGTGATCTTGATGCCAACTATCTCATCATCAGACGGCGCTTCAAACATGAGCTTTGTGAGTATCTTCTCAACAATAGCCCTAAGTCCTCTGGCTCCAGTCTTTTCCGCAATAGTCCTCTTGGCTATCTCTCGCTTGGCGTCCTCAGTGATCTCAAAATCAATGTTGTCAAGCTTGAAAAGCTTCGTGT
The DNA here is from genome assembly GCA_937898375.1 of uncultured Ruminococcus sp. GTDB lineage: Bacteria > Bacillota > Clostridia > Oscillospirales > Ruminococcaceae > Hominimerdicola. The sequence goes on along the minus strand of CALEJX010000252.1, from coordinate 5,834 downwards.
ATTGCTTGATAAGAGAGTTCTTTGGTTCGGTCAATATCCTGCAAAGTGCGTCCTCGTCAAGCTCATCAAGTACTGTGATAACAGGAAGTCTGCCCACAAGTTCAGGTACGATACCAAACTTCACAAGATCGTGTGGTACAACCTTTTTCATGATGTTGTTGTCGTCCTCCTTGCTCTTGACCTTTCCGCCAAAACCAAGCGATGATGACTCTGTACGCTTCTTGATAACACTGTCAAGTCCCTCAAAAGCTCCGCCGCAGATAAACAAAATGTTCTTCGTATCTATCTGTATGAACTCCTGATGAGGGTGCTTTCTGCCGCCCTGTGGAGGTACGTTGGACACACAGCCCTCTACTATCTTAAGAAGTGCCTGCTGTACACCCTCGCCGCTAACGTCTCTTGTGATAGAAACGTTCTCAGACTTTCTTGATATCTTGTCTATCTCGTCGATATAAATAATACCGTTCTGAGCCGCCTCAACATTATAATCAGCCGCCTGAATAAGCCTTGTAAGCACATTTTCAACATCGTCGCCTACATAGCCCGCCTCTGTCAGTGTAGTTGCGTCAGCAATAGCAAAAGGCACATTCAGAAGCCTTGCCAAAGTCTGCGCAAGCAAGGTCTTTCCTGTTCCTGTCGGTCCGAGAAGCAAAACATTACTTTTCTGAATCTCTACATCATCGTCATCATTGAGAGACAAAATTCTCTTGTAATGATTGTATACCGCAACAGAAAGTGCGATCTTTGCGTCCTCCTGCCCGATAACATACTCATCAAGAACTGCCTTTATCTCCGCAGGCTTCTTAAGGGTTATACCGCTGTCAGCCGTATTCTTGCCCTTACCACGCTGCTTCGTTGTTGGAAGTCCCTCCTGCTCAGCCAGAACATTATAGCAATAAAGTACACACTCGTCGCAAATGTGGCTTGTGCCTGCTGAAAAAAGCGTCCTTACCTTATCCTCAGGCTTGCCGCAGAACGAGCATTTTCTTATTGTATCATTAGCCATTTATTTCACCGAACCTATCTGTTAGTTATTACCTTGTCGATAAGACCATATTCAAGAGCCTCCTGAGCTGTCATATAATTGTCACGCTCAGTGTCAATGTTTATCTGCTCGATAGGCTTGCCTGTATTCTGCGCAAGTATCCTATTGAGCTTCTCTCTAGTCTTTACCATGTGGTCAGAGTGTATCTTGATATCTGTACACTGACCTGAAATTCCACCGCCTGCGATAAGAGGCTGATGAATGAGTATCTCACTGTTTGGCAGAGCAAATCTCTTGCCCTTTGTGCCGCTTGAAAGCAGGAATGAGCCCATTGAAGCTGCCATACCCATGCAGATAGTTGACACGTCGCACTTGATATACTGGATAGTATCATAGATAGCCATGCCGGCAGTGATAACTCCTCCTGGGCTGTTTATATAAAGGTCGATATCCTTTTCAGGGTCCTGACCCTCAAGATAAAGCAGCTGTGCCACTACTACGCTTGCCACTGCGTCATCAATCTGGTCGCAGAGCATGATTATTCTGTCATTGAGCAGGCGGGAATAAATGTCATAGCTTCTCTCGCCTCTGCTTGTCTGTTCCACTACATAAGGTACCAATGCCATAAAATTGCCTCCTTAATCTATTTTCGCCCGCATAAGGTAATGCGGGCGAAAGCATAAATTATCTTACTTTATAACTGCTGCGTCCTTGATAAGATCAACAGCCTTGCCAACTGCAATATCCTTCTTAAGGTCGTCATCATGGATAAACTGCTTGATCTGGTCAACGTCAAGCTTGTAAGCCTCAGCAAGCTTATCAAACTCAGCCTTGAGCTCGTCCTCAGTTACCTCAATGTTCTCGAGCTGTGCGATCTTCTCAAGTGCAAGTCTAAGCTTTACCTGCTTCTCAGCCTGCTCAGCATATGCCTTCTTTACAGTGTCGATAGTCTGACCTGTGTACTGCATATAAAGATCAAGTGAAATGCCCTGTGGTGCAAGTCTCTGCTCAAGCTCACCGATCATCTCGTTTACTCTGTTGTCATACATAACCTGTGGTATCTCAGCTGTCATGTTCTCGATGACCTTATCGAAGATCTTAGCCTCTACCTCAGCGTCAGCGTGCTTCTCATTAGCTTCTTCAAGCTTCTTCTTAACGTCAGCCTTGTATTCGTCAACTGTATCGAACTCTGTTGAATCCTTTACCATGTCATCGTCCAGCTCAGGCATAACCTTCTTAGAAATGCTCTTGAGCTTGATCTTGAATACTGCAGGAGCGCCTGCAAGTTCCTTTACCTGATACTCCTCAGGGAATGTTACGTTGATGTCGAACTCCTCGCCTGCGTTGTGACCAACGATCTGATCCTCAAAACCAGGAATGAACTGACCGCTGCCAAGTGACAGTGTGAAGTCCTCTGCCTTGCCGCCCTCGAAAGCAACATCGTCCTTGAAGCCCTCGAAGTCGATAACAACGTCGTCGCCGTTCTCAGCCGCTCTGTCGTCAACTGTTTCAACAGTTACGTTCTTCTCTCTGAGAGCGTCCAGCTGCTTGTTGATATCCTCATCAGTTACAGGATTGACAACTTTTTCAACTTCTATACCCTTATAGTCCTTAACTTCAACCTCAGGCTTTGTGATGCAAGTTGCCTTGAGCTTTACGCCATTTTCCTTGCTGATCTCAGTTACCTCTACCTCTGGGCGAGTAACGAGTTCCAGACCTGACTCTTCAACTGCGCCGTTTACAACAGGAGCGTACAGAAGATTTACAGCGTCCTCAAAAAATACCTGCTCGCCATATTCCTTTTCGATAAGCTTTCTAGGAGCCTTGCCCTTACGGAAGCCAGGCATAGCGATATTCTTTCTTGCTTTAAGATAAGCTTTCTCTATTGCAGCCTCAAAATCCTCAGCAGAGATCTCGATCTCAAGCTCGTACTTATTGGTTTCAACATTGTTTGTAGCTTTTAAACTCATTTATTATTCCTCCATTATATAAATGTATCTTATACATTATAGCACAAATATATTGTCATTTCCAGCATTTTTTTATAAATTGTCACTTTGCACAATTTTCGTTATATCCAGTGGGTCAAAATGCAAGAAATCACTAGCTATAAGCCGATATTCCACCCCGTCACGAGTGCCGTTTATGGCATAAGCGTGGGCTCTGCCGTGAAGATGTCCGTAAAAGCACTTTTTTATGCCGTATTTATGAAGCACTTCAAGCATATCATAATTGCAGCTGTTGCCGAAAAGCGGCGGATAATGCAGAAACACCACAGGCTCTAATCCTGCCTTTTGTGCAGACTCGATAGAGAGCGCAAGTCTGCCTGCTTCTCTTGCCAGAACTTTCTGATCAGCAGGCTCGCCGTTATCGCTTATCCAGCCTCTCGTTCCGCATATGCCGTAGCCCTCATAGCTGTAATGATTGTTGTGCAGTATATTTATGGTATCAAAACCGTTTTCTGCGAAAAATTTATCCATTTTATTCTTGGTGTTCCACCAGTAATCGTGGTTGCCCTTGGATATTATTTTTCTGCCGTTGAGCTTGTTTATGAACTCAAAATCCTTTCGGGACTGTTCAAGGCTCATGCCCCATGATATATCACCGGGTATCACCACAGTATCCTCAGGACGGACTTTGTTCTGCCAGTTTGTTTCAAGCTTTGTCACATAGTCGGACCAGCCGCCGAATATATCCATAGGTTTATCTGTACCCAGCGACAAATGCAGGTCGGCAATGGCAAATAGGCTCACGGTTTTTCCTCCATTCCAGAAACTTCATGTATTATCCCGATCCCTCATGCACATAATACTCTTGCAGCAAAAAGCTGCGGAAGGAGCGATGTACAAATGGAGAAGGAAAGAATTTACGGTATCCACTGCAATGTAGACAACTGCGTTTACAACAGCAACAACTGCGAATGTACCGCAGGCAAGATCGATGTAGGCTGCACCTGCACCGACCCTAACTGCTGCGACGAAACAGAGTGCAAGACATTCAAGGCAAGAGGCTAAACTCCCCTCGCCATGGTCAGTGGACATACGCTGTGTACTGACATCCGCCCGACAATAGTCGGACGGGTACATATTAAATACCCAGTGCTGAGTAGATGTAGTCCTTCATGTCAGCCTTGTCGATGACCTTTGTGAATCTTACTTCCTTATCCTTAAGTGCAGCAAGTGAAGCAGGAACAGGTATCTTTGAAACTTCTGCAAGCTCGTCAACAAGACCGAACTCGTCAGCGTTAGTGTCCTTGCCGATAGCCGCAAGAACTGAGCCTGAGAACTTATATGGGCTTGCTGTTGAAGCAATAACTGTTTTTGTCTTGTCGCCTGTAGCAGCCGCATAGTCCTTGTATACCTTTACTGCAACGGCTGTGTGAGTGTCACAAGTGTAAGAATACTCGTCATAGATCTCCTTGATGCAAGCCTTTGTCTGCTCATCGTCGCAGCAGCCTGCATAGAACTCGTCAGCGATAGCCTTTTTAACCTCGTCTGTTACCTCATATCTGCCTGTCTTAGAAAGGCTGCCGAACCACTCTCTTATCTGAGCGTCGTCAGAACCGCTGAGGTGATAAAGAAGTCTTTCAAGATTTGAAGAGATAAGGATATCCATTGAAGGTGAGATAGTTGTATGGAACGGACGGTTTCTGTCATAAACGCCTGTCTTTATAAAGTCTGTAAGGACGTTATTTGCGTTTGAAGCGCAGATAAGCTTATTAACAGGAACGCCCATGTGCTTTGCATAGTAGCCTGCGAGGATATTACCGAAGTTGCCTGTTGGAACAACGATATTTATCTTGTCGCCAAGCTCGATCTCGCCGTCAGCAACAAGCTGAGCGTATGTAGATACATAGTAGATTATCTGTGGTGCAAGTCTGCCCCAGTTGATAGAGTTTGCAGAAGAGAACATCATGCCGTTCTCAGCAAGCTTTTCGGAAGTTTCCTTGCTTGTGAAGATAGTCTTAACGCCTGTCTGAGCGTCGTCAAAGTTACCCTTGATAGCGCAAACGCCAACGTTTTTGCCCTCCTGAGTTGTCATCTGCTTTTTCTGCATAGCTGAAACGCCGTCCTCAGGATAGAATACGAGTATCTCTGTACCCTCAACGTCCTTGAAGCCCTCAAGCGCAGCCTTACCTGTATCGCCTGATGTAGCAACGAGGATAACTACTTTCTTATCAACGCCAAGCTTCTTGATAGAAGTTGTGAGCAGGTATGGAAGTATCTGGAGAGCCATATCCTTGAATGCGCAAGTTGGACCATGCCACAGCTCGAGCATATAAGTGCCGTCAAAAAGGTGAGCAAGCTCTGCGATATTGTCTGTATCGAAATTCTTTGTGTTGTAAGCACCCTCTACACAGTAGCGTATCTCAGTCTCTGTGAAGTCTGTGAGGTACTTTGAGAAAACGAAAAACGCTCTCTCAGCATAGCTTTTTTCGCCCAGAGCCTTGATATCGTCAAGTGTTATGGCAGGTATCTCAGATGGTACGAAAAGACCGCCGTCCTCAGAAATGCCCTGTGCTATCGCCTGTGCAGACGAGACTTTTACTTCGCTGTTTCTTGTACTTTTGTAAAACATAAACAACAACCCTTCTTGTTTTAGATGTCCGACAGGTGTCGGCTATTTACAGACCATGCGTGCCAAACCGCAAAGATAACACAATAATGGGACGTCGAGGACGCCGTCCCCTACATAAGCCATTTCTGCATTATCCAATATATCCGACCCATGGTCTTTACTTCGTGCTTGCGTCGAAAGCGTTCACATAATATCTAAGTTTTTTCACTTTGCCGCCCTCAGTTTCCACCGCCGCAACGTCAAATCTGCATTGCAAAGGCTTTGCAACATA
>CALEJX010000251.1 GCA_937898375.1 uncultured Ruminococcus sp. | reverse complement strand
TTCTGTTTCACAGAAATGCGACGTCCCACTTGTTTCGGACTTTTTCAACAAGCTGTAATAACAATGTTACGATAACATTGTTATTTTTAGGCAGGTGCAAAATGAGACAGGAAACAGCAGGAGTTACAGAAGCTCTTATAGAGAGCGCAAAAAAGGAATTTCTTGAACACGGATTTCAAAATGCAAATCTTCGCAGGATATCTTCCGAGAGTGGAGTAAGCACGGGGTCGATATACACACGCTTTGGTGACAAGGCAGGGCTTTTTTCGGCGGTGGTAAAGCCGGCGGCGGACGGACTCATGGAGATGTATCTTGAAAGCATAACCGCTGCCACGGAGAGCGGCGACCCTGCGGAGGCGACAAGTCAGGGTGATGAGGGAACTGAGATTGTGCTGAAATATATTTATGAGAACTTTGACGTTTTCAAGCTTATCTTCTGCCACTCGGCAGGCACGGAATATGAGCATTATTTTGACAAGCTGGCTGAGATAGAGGAAAAGTATTACAAGGAGTTTGTGAAGCAGTTTTCAAGGCGTGAAAACAGGGTGAGCGACTTCTTTATACACGTTATCTGCCGCACGGGCTGGTCTTATATATACGAGGTGGTTTCTCACGGACTTCCTTATGACGAGGCGCAGGTCTTTATGAAAAGCATAAGAGAGTTTTGCTTTGCAGGCTGGGGGAAAGTTCTTGGGGCAGAACTTTGATAAAAGTTTGGGTGCGTTTACGTAGGGGCGAACAGTGTTCGCTCGTTAAAGCTGTGCTTGGTGCTGTTCGGGAAACGTTGAGCAGCGGGCGACCTAAGGTCGCCCCTACAGAAAAGTGTCAAGAACATTCGAGATGTTTTACACATTCAGCAACCCCGTATGGGCGTTGCTTTTTAAATGACGATAAGTTAGGCAAATCTAACTTTGTAACAAACAGGAGGTATTGTTGTGAAAGAGAAAAAGAAAAGTTCCTTTGCAGTTCTCATGCGCTATGCAGGCGGACACAAGTATTATTCTTACGCTTCTGCGGTGCTGGCTGCGATCAGTGCATGGATAGCGCTGATACCGTTTTATGATGTATGGCGCATCATAAAAGAGATACTCAGGGTAAGACCTGATTTTTCAAAGGCTGTGAACATAAGCCGATATGGCTGGCACGCCGTGGGCTTTGCACTTCTTGGAATGGTGTTCTATATCGCTGCGCTAATGTGTTCTCACAAGGCGGCGTTCAGGGTGCAGGCTAACATGAGAATGAGCATGATGAAGCACATAATGAAGCTTCCTCTTGGTTATGTTGAGGCTGAGGGAACAGGTAAGATAAGAAAGATAGTCATGGATTCAAGTGCGGCAACGGAGACGTATCTTGCGCACAATCTCCCTGACAAGGTGGTATCAAGGGCGACCCCTGTTGGACTTCTTGTGGTAATGTTCGTATTCGACTGGCGGCTTGGACTTATTAGCCTTATCCCTGCTGTTATTGCATTTGTGCTTATGGGAACGCTTATGATGGGTCCTAAAATGGCGGAGGATATGAAGCAGTATCAGAACGCACTTGAAACAATGTCCTCTGAGGCTGTGGAGTATGTTCGTGGAATACCTGTTGTAAAGACTTTCGGTCAGACGGTGTTTTCTTTCAAGCGTTTCAAGGCGGCTATAGATGAGTATGAAAAGTGGACGCTGGGATACACAAAGAACATGATGCTTCCGATGATATGCTTCACCACTGCGGCAAACGGCATTTTTGCGGCGCTTATAATTGCGGCTTTCAAGCTCACTTCGCATGGGGTTACGGACGAATTTGTTCTTGATCTGTTCTTCTATGTGATAATAACTTCTGTGCTTACTGTAACGCTTATGAAGGTAGCATATGCAGGGGAGTCACAGATGATAGTTGATGACGCTGTGAACAGAATGTATTCTATTCTTGAAGCTGAGCCGCTTCCTGAGACAAAGAGCGGTGAAACTCCAAAGGATTCTTCTATCAAGCTTGACGAAGCGGTGTTTGCTTATGACAATGCAGAGAGCAACGCTGTTGACGGAATAACGATGGACATAAAGGCAGGAGAGCATATTGCTGTGGTCGGTCCGTCAGGGGGAGGAAAGACTACTCTTTGTTCACTTATCGCACGTTTCTGGGACGTAAAGAGAGGCTCGGTAAAGATAGGCGGAGCAGACGTGAGAAACATTCCGTCAGAGAAGCTTATGAAGTATGTTTCATATGTTTTCCAAGACAGCAAGCTTCTTAAAATGAGTATTCTCGACAACGTGCGAATGGGAAGACCTGACGCCACAGACGAGGAAGTTATGCAGGCGCTTCGTGACGCACAGTGCATGGATATAATCGAGAAGTTCCCTGAGGGCGTTGATACTATGATAGGCTCAAAGGGCATATACGTTTCGGGTGGCGAGTGTCAGAGACTTTCTATTGCAAGGGCGTTTTTGAAAAATGCGCCTGTGCTTATACTTGACGAGGCGACGGCTTTTGCCGACCCTGACAACGAGAGGTCTGTTCAGCAGGCTTTTGAGAAGCTTTCAAGAGATAAGACAGTTATAATGATAGCCCACAGGCTTTCAACGGTAACAAATGCAGACCGCATTTACGTTCTGTCTGAGGGCAAGATAGCAGAGAGCGGTAAGCATGAGGAGCTTATCGAGCAGGGCGGAATTTACAGCCGTATGTGGAACGAATACAACAGGTCTGTAAGCTGGCAGGTCAGAAAGGCAGGGGTTTTATAATGAGCTTCACGGAAAGATTAAAACACAAATATGCCCTTTCAGACAAGGGCGCAAAGGGCATGATAAGGGCGTTCTTTGCTGTTACGCTGGCTAACCTTGTGCTTATGCTCCCTGTGGGACTTCTTTATGTGCTTTCCTCATATCTTCTTGAGGGAGAGCTTCCAAGGGATAAGTTTTGGCTTTTTATCGGGGCGATAGTGGGAGTGCTTTTGCTTATTGCTCTTACAACGCTGTTTCAGTATAAGTCAACGTTTTTCTCTACATATGTTGAGAGCGGTGTAAGACGCAGGACGCTTGCGGAAAAGCTTAGGAAGATACCGCTTTCATACTTTGGCAAGAAAGACCTTGCCGACCTTACTAACACTATCATGACTGACTGTGCAACCATAGAGACAGGTTCTTCACACTGGATACCTGAGCTTGTGGGCGGTATAGCTTCATCGACTATAATCGTTATAAGCTTGTTCTTCTTTGACTGGAGAATGGCGCTTGCGGCAGTTTGGGTAATGCCTATTGCATTTATTATCGTTATCTCTTCAAAGAAAGTTATGTCAAAGGTATACGAAAAGACAATGAAATATCGTATCGATTGTCTTGACGGAATACAGGAGGGACTTGAAACTCTCCGTGACCTGCGTTCATACAACATGACGGAGACATACTCTGAGGGACTTGAAAAGAAGATAAAGGCTGTTGAGAAGCACGCTATCGTGGCGGAGTTTTCTAATGCGGCGTTCGTATGCTCTGCGCAGATGATACTTAAACTCGGCATTGGCACTGTGGCAGTTGTGGGAAGCTCGCTTCTTGTAAAGGGTGAGATAACAGTGCTGACGTTCTTTATGTTCCTGCTGGTTGTAACAAGAATGTATGAGCCGCTTCAGATAGCGTTTCAGAATTTGGCGGCTATAATAAGCCTTGACGCAAACTGCAAGCGTATGGACGAGATACTCTCACATGAGGAGCAGACAGGCAGCGAAACGCTTGACAACAAGGGCTATGATATCACATTCGACCATGTGGCTTTCTCATACAAGAGCGGAGAGCAGGTGCTTTCTGATGTAAGCTTTACTGCAAAGCAGGGGGAGATAACGGCGCTTATTGGTCCGTCAGGGGGAGGAAAGACCACTGTTGCAAGGCTTGCGGCGAGATTTTGGGATAATGACAAGGGCAAGATAACCGTTGGTGGAATGAACGTTGCGGACGTTGACCCTGAGAAGCTTTTGTCACTTTATTCTATCGTTTTCCAAGATGTAACGCTGTTTAACAACACTGTTATGGAGAACATAAGGATAGGCAGAAAGGACGCAACGGACGAGGAAGTTATGGCGGCGGCAAGGCTTGCACACTGCGAGGACTTTGTTGAGAAGATGCCTGACAAGTGGAACAGCATGATAGGCGAGAACGGCTCGGAGCTTTCGGGCGGTGAAAGACAGCGTATTTCCATAGCGAGGGCTTTCCTAAAGGACGCTCCTATCATTCTTATGGACGAGGCGACGGCTTCGCTTGACGTTGACAACGAGTCGCTTATACAGGAGTCTCTTGCAAAGCTTATACAGAACAAGACTGTGCTTATAATAGCCCACAGAATGAGGACTGTTGACGGCGTGGACAAGATAGTTGTGCTTAAAGACGGCAAGGTGGCTGAGACAGGCTCGCCTGAGGAGCTTAAAAAGGCTAACGGAATTTACAAGCACATGGCTGAGATGCAGCTTTGTTCGGAGAACTGGAAATACTGATTTGAATAGAAGCCGCCGCTGGGAGGAAAACTCTCGGCGGAGGTTTTGTTGTTTTTTAACTGCAAGTTTGCAATGAAGCGGGCGAACGCTGTTCGCCCCTACAAATGGGGTTATTTTGCGGAGATATTTCCGCTTTCTGATTTTGTGATAAGACCTGCGGCGAGGGCTTTTTTTAGGGTGTAGCTTATTACGCTTTCGGTCATGCCAACGGCTCTTGTATAGCCGAATTTCTTGGCGGTCTCTTTTATAAGGTCTGCTTCTGAAAGGCTTATCTGCTGGCAAAGCACTTCTTTTACGGCGTTTATTATCTCCTCAGAGGGGATATCGTCCATGCTTCGCTTGGCGGTATCGTCGCTTGTGCGGTAGATAGAATAGCTTTCAGGGGTTTGACCCTCTTTCCAAAGGAAAACTCTGTTTTCATCGGCGGTGGCGCATGGCGATACGCCCTTTGCGGCGGCGGCCAAAAAGCTTTTAACTCTCGAGCCGCTTCGTGTTATGCCCCATGCGGTGAAAACTTTTTTCATGAGAAGCTTCTCGCTTATTGGGGCTTCGGCGGCGATTATCTTTTCGGCTGTTTCTCTTATTCTGCGCTTATTTTCAGGCTTGTAAAAGTCATCAGATGTTCCCATTATGCCAATATCTGCAGTCACATAGGGCTGTGCAAAGGCTGATGTGAGGGCGGAAGCTTCTTCTCTTTCAAACTGCGCTGTGGCATAGACGGCAGGCTTTGAGGTGGGAGCGGTTTCGGCTTCATGCTTCGGTGCGCTGTCAATGGCGGCTTTTATGGTTCTCAGAACTCGGTCTTTATCGTCAAACCAATCGAGAGTCCACACTCTGAGGATATTCCAGCCGAGACCATTCAGCACGCTTGGCTGGAGGATAAATCTATCCTGTGCGGTGGAGCTATGGAGAGTGTTTTCGCCGTCAAGGAGTATGCCCAAGAGATATTCGTTTTCGTTGTCAGGGTCGATTATGCCGATATCCACTTTGAACTCGGAACTTCCGATATTGCATTTCACCTCATAGCCCATTTCTTTTATGGCTTTTGCGATACACTCTGTTATTGTGCTGTCACTTGCGGC
>CALEJX010000250.1 GCA_937898375.1 uncultured Ruminococcus sp. | reverse complement strand
CTATTCAAAAAGAAAGCGTAGGAGGAAATTTTATGAAACAGTATCGGGTAAAATTCGAGGTTGATATGATCGACCGCAGTATGAGTCCACTCATTGAAGCTGGCGATTTAGTTACCGTCTGCCCCGGCTTTGAAGTGGAAAACGGTCACATGGTTGCTGTTCTGATTACCGATGAAAAGGAGCAGACAACAAAGCTCCACATTCGCAAGGTCATTTTTGAAGATGGCAAGATCATTTTGAAAGCTGAAAACCGGAAATTTCCGTCCTTTGTCTATGAGGGGCAGAACAACGATAATGTGCGGTTGATCGGCATTGTAACAGGCAGTAGCCGTTTCTTGTATAAGCCGCTGAGTTCTCGGCAAATCATTACCGCCAAGTTCGCACAGCAGAACAGAATTGCGTTGGAAAGCCAGAGCGGAAATCTGGTACTTAACGGAATAAATGAATTGGAGGAAGTCAGATGAAATTCAAGAAAAAGTTGCCTGTCTCCTATGATTTGGAGAAAGAGTTCTCTGCCCTCGGTGACGAACTGAAACGCCTTATAGGCGACAGCGAGAACATTAAGAGCCACACGGAAATTTCCGACTGGCTGGTGCGGCTCTACACCGCTGCTGGTAAGTTGGTTGTGGCTCAGGAGATATGCCGCAGTCCACAGCTCAAACCCGAAACCGCCGCCGTGGCAAAACAGATTGTGGACGAATTTGTTCCCAATATGCTTTCGCTTCACAAGATGGCGGAAGACGCTCTCGCAAAAATGCTTGACGCAAAAAATTGATTTCAGAAAGGACGAACGATCATGTATGTAGAAAAGACCACCGCCGAGGAACGCAGCACCATTTACGGTGCAGTTGACCACCTATTTGCACAGTTTGAAACTTGTAGTCATCTCTTGCAGGATATTATTGAAAATACTCTCGGGGCTAAAGCAAGAGATGTAGCCGAATGGGCAATTAACCCCGATTTGTTTTATGACCGCTTATGGGTTATTCAAAACTTAATGTTTGATTCTCTCCTCGAATACCATCTCATGATGGGAGAAGGTGATCGAAGCGAAGTACAGGTACATCTTAAAGGTGTAGAAACCGCTCGAAAGACGATTGCGGAGGAAGAGGCACGGAGACAAGAACACAGGCGGGAGTTGGAAGCGAGGGTCAGAAAATGAGCGTCTTTACGCCGGAGGTTCAACCGAAGGCACGGGTGCTGTGCCGCTCGTTGGCTCGGATTGTTCAGGAGTATTACCGTGACCCGCAGCACCGAGCGGAGTTTGAGAAATGGCACTTGGAGAAGTACGGCGAACCCTACGAATGGGTTCCCGAGACTAATGACCGGGAGGATACTTAATATGCAATATAATGAATTCGAGGATACCTTTGAAAATCTGACCAACGAATTATGCGAACTCGCTGAAACTTCTGCTATCCTTGCAGCTATTGTCAGATTTAGCAGCGATACAACGCAATTAGACAATGACGCTGGCGGGGACTTTGCCGCCGCCTTAGAGGTAGTTGCACGTAATTTAAGGCTACTGTTCAAAAAACAGACATCCCTTGTTAGCGAAGTACACTTTCACAAGATTGTTTGGGAAAAGTAGTTTTGATTAGTGCCACAGGCAACACCGAAAGCGGCAAAAATCGGTGTATCCTAAAAATACGCAGTAAAATTCAGGAGGTATGTATCATGACTGAAAACACTATCCGCACAAGAGCAAAGAAGCTCAGTTTGATGGTTCGCAAAGACCGTCAAGGGGACTACTATCTGGTAGACTTGAACAACTGCGCCGTTGCCCCTTGCCCCATGACCCTTGAACAGATTGACAGTTGGCTCACCGACTTGGAAAAGCAGGCAGAGCAGGAGGACAAGCAGTAAATACCGTGCGAAAAGGCCAGAGGGCGAAAGGCTCTCTGGTCTTTTTGCTTATAGTGCAAATATTTTCGTCAGCAGATTTACAAATGTACCGTATGTAGCAGGAGCGTTTAAGTCTATTGGCACATCGTCAATCCACCCCGCAGAAGCGGCTTTAATAGCGGCAGGAGCCGCCCAATGGTCTAATACATTAAAGCTACCCACATAGCCCTTCTCAGGCTCTACAAAGCGTGTCAGAACTGTTAGAAATTGTCCATAGGAAACACAAT
>CALEJX010000249.1 GCA_937898375.1 uncultured Ruminococcus sp. | reverse complement strand
ACAATGTTTATAATAACTGCCATTCTGCCGAGCCTGACAGGAATTTTGCTTAAGCTTGACCTTAGCAGACTTGAAATAAATATAAACTCAGTTTCGTCAGCAAAATCAGGCACGCCACTAAGATTAAAGATAGGCGTGAAGCACAGCAAGCGTCGTGTTATCTCATCATCGGCAGAAATAGTTTTCGAGTTCAAAAATCAGCTTTTTTCTGTTAGCGAAAACAAAAAGGTGACGATAAGCCTTTCGGCAAAGACAGAGCAGTATATAGAGTATGTTCCGCCATACTGCGGTGAGCTTTATATCCATTCGCTTTCTGTGAAGTGTTCTGACATTTTCGGCTTTTGTTCTCTGACCCTTGATAATGACATTCAGTGCAGGATAGATATAATCCCTGAACATAACGAGGTCACTATCTTGGGCAATCAGATATCACGGGCAAGACCTGAAACGGGTGCGTTCTCGGTGAGCCGAAAGGGTAATGACAGCTCTGAGGTATTTGATCTGAGAAACTATGCTCAGGGTGATGAGCTTAAAACCATACATTGGAAACTCAGCGGTAAAATGGATCAGCTTATAGTTAAGGAATACAGCGACACAACACGGTATGACACTATCGTGCTTTATGACATATCTCTTAAAACAGCAGGCAGGGAGATAGACAAAGAGCTTCTCACTGTTGCGATCGGTTCTGTGCATAGCCTTAGCAAAGCCCTTGTTGGCGCAGGCGTGTCGCACACGGCGGCGTTTGTCTTTAACGGCAGAGTAATTTCTATGAGCATTACAGATGAGAAAAGCATAATCGACTTTCTTTATTCTGTTATCTCTCACCCACTTGCGGCGGAAAATGGTGCCGCAGACCTTACCGCCGACGACGCACACGTATGGGTAGAGGTCTACAGCGACGGAATAGGCGGGTGCCTGTTGATGTTACACCTGGTTTCTACTATGATGTTTATTCTTTACAGCAGATGATAAAGCACCCTAAGAACGTTCAGAAAACCGCAGTTATTGAAGATGACGGCGCACAGAGCGCTCTGATAAAGAACAATAACAGCGGCGACAAGGGCAGAAGCGGCAAGGAGATAGTGAAGAATGTTCTGTTTGTAGTTTTAGGCATTATTGCGGCACTACTTATCCTTGCGGCATTGTTCATGGCAGCACTTGAAACACGCACGGCTATACTTACAGGTTCTTATCAGCGTAAATATTTGAGTGCCGATCCAACGAAAAAACAGCAAATGATATGTGAAGCTGTGCTGAAGCTTCTTAGCTGTGTGGGCATTGAAACGAGCATAGGCTGGCACACTGATGAGGTTGAAAAGCAGATAATGGAAATATATGACGATGTTTACGAGGGAGAATTTGTCAAGGTGAACAGGCTCATGGAAAAGTGCATTTACGGCGAGGAGGAGCTTCCGCCACATGAGCTTAGAATGATGTCGGCATTCACAATGAAGATCGCAAACTTCAACCGTAAAACTATCAAGGGCAGACAGCGGTTCAGAATGAAATATTTTATTTATCCCAGAAAATAGCAAAATACCCGTATCATGTGCGATACGGGTATTTTTTATCAGAAGCCTTGTTCTTTAAGCTCTTTTACGATATCTACATAAAATTCTCTTACGTCAAAGTCATTGATGTTCTCTCTGAAAAGGTCGATAACGTCGCCGTGAGAAATGCCACGCTTGCCCTTGTGTTCTATCATCTTTGCATTTTCGCCGTAAAGTCCCGACTCAACTGTTACAAGCCCGTCATTGCCCTTGCCGTAAGGCTTGTTTAGCAGATAGCCGAAATTCAGCGGAAAGCCTGCAGAATGTATGCTGTTCATTTTGCTCATCACAGAGCGGTAAGAAACAAGTGGGCTGTCAGGGGTGCTTGCGTTAAGCTCGGCGCAGTTTTTGTAAGTCAGGTCATAAACGCCGTTTATGA
>CALEJX010000248.1 GCA_937898375.1 uncultured Ruminococcus sp. | reverse complement strand
TGTGTAGATGTGCCGTGTGCGAATAACGTATAATTCGTCAGGCAAACAAGCACGGGACGTCGTATTTCTGCAAAGCAGAAATTGCGCCGCTCCCCTACATGGTTTGCGATAACATAAACCATGTATGAATAACGCAAGTGAGATTGCGACCAAGACGGGCGACCAGAGGCCGCCCCTACACAGTTTGATAAACAAATATCATCAGGGACGATGACCTCGCCCCCGATTTTTTTATATTTTCATAAAAAAATTTTTTGACCGCTGCAACATTTCAGCGAAAAATATACACTTATATTATGACGGACGATAGGGGGGATCAGATTGGACAAAAAGGAAAGAAAAAAGCTTGCAGAACTTGCAGTGAACGGCGATACGGACGCCTTTTCTAAGCTCTATGGAGAAATATATAAGGAGCTTTATTACTACGCCCTCGCTAACCTGCAAAACGCCGAGGACGCCGCCGATGCAGTGCAGGACGCTGTGCTGGACGGCTTTATGAGCATCTCCTCTCTGCGAAAAAGCGAAGCTTTCGATAGCTGGATGTTCAAGATTCTGGTCGCCAAGATCAAACAAAAACAAAAGGAATACGCCCAAAGACGCTCTAACCTCGATTATATTAATGAAAGCGACGCAGTGATCAAGAGCGAAAGCGGATTCGAGCGGTGCGAGATCTTAGAAGAGTTTGCTAATCTCAGTGAAGCGGAAAGACTTTGTATCTCACTTCACTGCATTGCAGGCTATAAAGGCAGGGAGATAGTGGAGATAACAGGTATCAAAGATACGACAGTCCGTTCCCATATATCCAGAGGTAAAGCCAAAATTCGCAGTAAGCTGTTTGGAAAGGAGGTGACATGATGAGAAATTTAAGAAAACGCAGAAAACTTATCAGACAAATGGAACAGACAAACAAGATCCCTGATAAACTCATGCCCCAAGAAATAAAAGATATGCTGGACGTGGCAGGCTTTAGACCTGTTATAGAGACAACACAAAACAACACAGAGATAAAAATAAACGGCGGCAGAAGCAACGCCCTGAGATGTCTGGCTGTGGTGGCGGCTTTCGTCCTTGTGGTAGGCGGATTTGCTGTGCTTAGGTTCAGCAATACCCAGTTCGTCAAAAAATACCCCAATTCCGCTACTTCACAGTCCGCTGACGCTTCAGGTCTTGACGGTCTCCGTGGAACGACCTACAAGGGTCTTTACAACTATATAAAGACCAACAGCAAAAATATGGAGGATTTTATAGTCGACAACGGCTATATGTTCAAAAATGTTGACACTTTGAATTATGATGATGAAGATGACTATGTGGCTTTGTATAAGCAGGCTCTCAGAGATCATCAGCTCACCCCTAACCCAGCTGGTATACAGCTTACACGCTCAGGCGTGGATATCACCCCCACAACAAGCATAGATGAGCTGGAAACAAGCGTAACATACGGAAACGCCCACTTCCTAACTGACAACGGCGGTATCGACGTTTATATTACCCAAAACGGAAATATCACAAAGTCAGAACAGGATATCTTTGCCGACGCTTTCCTTAAAAAAGGTCTTGTTGACATTAAGGAATACGAACAATATGGCTGTAAATTTGCTCCAAGCGTTGTTGCAATGTATTTGGATAACAACGAGCTTTATACTTTCTTCGACTTTATCTTACCCGTGAAATCTGGAAAGAAAAACCTCGATATCGAATACTGCGGAATGTGCGTATTTGATGTGAGCGACCCTGAGAATATCAAGCTCATAAGCGAGTTTGAACAGCCGGGCGTGCTGGAGGGCATAAGAAAAGTTGACGGAAAATTTTTCATCGTGTCACGCTACACCCGAGCAGCTTCACTGCTCTTAGACGACCAAAAACCCGAGGATATCGCACCAGTGCGATATATCAACGGCGAAAAACAGCTGTTTGAAGAAGATGAAATGTATATCACAGCCAGAGATGATGCACCGTCTATGATCCTGCTTTCGTCCTTTGACGGTGAAGATCAAGGCTCATACATGGCTTCAAAGCTTATCGCCTGCGGTGAGAGCGACATTTTGATGGGAACAGACAACATTTATATTTTAAGAGGCTTTTGTATAGACGAGACGGAGGACGCCCCAACAAGAGTGCTCATAACAAGAATAAACTACAGCGACGGCGGCATGGAGCTTAACAAAACGCAGACTATCACAGGAGCAGATGCCATGAATATAAGCCATGCCATATCAGGCGACGAGTATAACGGCAAATTGTCGCTGTTTTCAAACGGCTCAGGAAGCATTTACGATATCAGCACACATAATATCTATTATAGCGGCGTTAATATCTGTATGCTGTGGCTCTTTGATGATGACCTTGGCGACCCTGTGAGAAAGACACTCACATACGAGGATATCGATTTCGAGAGCACAAGATATAACACGTTCTATCATTCCATGCTGTATGTTTACAGAGAGTATTCCACCGCATACAGCAATGATGACACTTATCAGCAAGCGAACAATATCCAGCTTGATGAGGTATATGATTTCTCAAACCCTAACAAGATAACTCAGGTGACCGCTGATGATAAAATGATGGCAGTGTCAACGGCAAACAACATTTTCCAATATGGTCTGACGAACTATAACGATGACATTGCAGTGCGCACTGACAGCACGTCATTTGGCTCTTTCAGCGTAAGGATACTAGACAAGAGCAAGACAGAAAAACAGGAAACCATTTTGTACGGCTCAAGCGGCGAGGGCATACCAAATGCTAACGGCACAGTGGATCAGACACAGGTCTATGACACAGAGATAGTAAAGAAATTCAATTTCTTTAAGACTATACAGGAATACAAATATCACGAGAAAGAAATGGGAACAACAATTGACGGAAAAAACTTGACCCAAAGATCCGCAAGTCCTATTTTCTCAAACTCCATAATAACAGACAACGAAAACGGATATATAGCCATACCATTCTATGACATCACCACAGTAGGCAAGACCGATGACGGCGAAAATTTGGAATATACCTATTACGATAAAACTATCGAAAAACTGCTGGTAATGAAATATGACATAGAAACAAAAACTTTCAGCGAGTATGGAACTATAAAGCTTGACGAATATACGGATTATTATGACGATTATTACGATCAGGCTAGCGAAGACGAGGTCACGGCTATAGTCAACGACCATGAGCAAAAAGACTGCTACCGCAGTGCATTCGTTCAGGACGGGTATATTTACGTCTTTTTTGACAAACAGATACGCTCATACAGCTATGACGACCTCTCAAAACCTGTAGACAGTGTAGACATAGTTAAATAGAATCAAACCAATTTCCCCTTTAGCGCCCGACGGATAAATTTCTGTAGGGCGTTTTTTTGCTAAAACGTTTTCGTTATTGCGTACAAATAACAGCACCGCAGATTGTATAATATGTACAATAAATGTTCACAGTAATATAACCAATTGAAATTCTGTTTGTGCTAAAATAATATGGTTTTAAGAATAAATATCAGACATAAACAGGAGAAAATTTTATGAAAGACCTTACGAAAGGAAATATCACAAAGCTTATTTTGATGTTCGCCCTGCCGCTTCTGCTGGGCAACGTTTTTCAGCTTTTTTATAATCTTGCCGACACCCGTATCGTTGGACAGACCCTCGGCAAAAACGCTATAGCCGCCCTTGGTGCGACATCATCAGTGAACACCGTCATAATAGGCTTTTTGAACGGCCTTACAAACGGCTTCGCCCTTGTGACGGCACGCTTTTTCGGCGCAAAGGAGTTTGACCGCCTGAAAAAGTCCGTTGCCCACGCCCTCACTCTCGGCGTTGCAACGGCGATAACCCTCGCCGCCCTTAGCCTTGCCTTTATCGACCCTTTGCTCAGAGCGCTTAACACGCCTGACAACATCTTCAAGCAGGCAAAAGCCTACATAGTAATAATCCTCGCAGGAATGATAATATCAATGTTTTACAACATCTGCGCAGGTATCCTCCGTGCAGTTGGGGACACAGTTTCGCCCCTTATCTTCCTTATAATATCTACTATCGCAAATATCGGGCTTGACCTGCTTTTTATCCTCGGCTTTAAAATGGGCGTTGAGGGTGCGGCATATGCAACGCTTATCGCACAGGGTATCTCAGTTGTGCTTTGCATTATATACATTATCAAAAAGCACAGATTTCTTATCCCTGCAAAAAGCGACTTCCGCTTTAACTTCAAGCTCGCAGGAGATATGTATGCAACAGGTGTTTCAATGGGACTTATGATATCACTTGTGGGCATAGGTACTGTTATAATGCAGGGTGCAATAAACATCTTCGGCACTGACATAATAGTTGCACACACCACCGCCAGAAAAATATCCGAAATTTTCATGCTCCCAATATCAGTTTTCGGCGCAGCTTCCGCAACCTTTTCAAGCCAAAACTATGGCGCAGGCAGGATAGACAGGGTAAAAGTGGGAGTGAAAAAGGCTACCCTTATAACATGGGGCTGGTCGGTTATCGTAATAGCCGCAACATGGCTTTTCACACCATTTTTCGCACACCTTATCACAGGTATCAGCGACCCTGAAATAGTTGGAACAGTGGAAAAATATATGAAAATAAACACAGCCTTCTATTTTATCCTCGGCATAGTAATAGTTTTCAGAAACGCACTTCAGGGCGTAGGGGATAAGATAACACCAATAGCTTCAAGCATAATAGAACTTTTGGGCAAGTTCGCAGTGGCAATGATACTCGCCCCACGCATGGGATATTTCGGCATCATGATAAGCGAGCCGCTTGTGTGGGCAGGCATGGCAGTAATGCTCGGCATAGGCTTTGCCGCAAATAAAACTTTCCGCCGAGGGAATATTGCCGACACCGCAGAGCAAATGTAAATAATATATTAATTTACATAAAACAGATAGCTTTCTATGTAGAAAAAAAGTAAGCCACTATTGATTTTATCAAAGAAATGTGTTATAATTAGTAAAAACATACAATCGCTAAAAATGCGGTAAAAAGCAATGATATCAAAGATGTGAAAGGGGGAAATGCCTGCAAACAGCGGGCATGAAAAGAAAATGCTTTCAAAGATCTTATCAAAAGAAGAGTGTGCAAAGTGCAGGATATGCTGCTGTTTTGACAGCTATGATATATGGGAAACGCCATATATATCACCAGCTCTTGCAAGCAAGATATTGCAGGAATATGCCCCTAAGCAGGAGTTTATAAAAAAAGAGAACCATTTTCTATTCAAAATGGATAAAGAGCAGGACGCAGACCTCTACTATTGCCCAATGCTTGATAACGAAAAAGGCTGTGTATTGGGGGACGATAAACCATTTGATTGCAGGATATGGCCTTTAAGAGTAATGGCACTTAACGAAACAAAAGTTATAACATTGTCACCAGTCTGTCCTACTATGAACGAGAAATCCATAAAGGTGCTGACGAAAACGGCTAACGAATTGGCAGATCAGATATTTGAGTATGCAGACGAAAATCCGGAAGCCGTGAAACCATATCTGGACGGATATCCAATATTGGTGGTAGAGGGTAAGAAATATAAGGATACTCTCGTATAAAGCAAAGTAAAAGCACCCCCGAGCGAAGCGAGCAAAAGGTCCAGGGGCACGCCCCTGGTCAGGGTCAAGGGGTGAAACCCATTGCAGGGTCAAGGGACAGAGTCCCTTGTGAGTAAATTTCTTGTTCGACTTCGCTCACAAGAAATGGGCAAAACCCTAAGCGGAGCTTGAGGCAGAGCCTCATTCGGCGCAAGCCTACCAAGCGGTGCAGAAAAGCAAAAGAAGAAACACAAACTAAAGAACAAAACAAAGCGGTGTCGGAGGACAAACTCTGCACCGCTTTTACTATATCCTTGTACAAACCCACCCCGCAAAGAGCGACAGCGATTTTGCGGCACGGCACCAAACCATGGTATCAAAATGTAGGGGCTGGCGCCCTCGACAGCCCGTTCGGAGGGCAACGAGGTTTGAATTTAGACAAACCATGTAGGCAAACAAAAACGGGCGAACAGTGTTTGCCCCTACCATTGTTTGTGGGGTTATCATGAATTGCAAGTAACCTACCTCAAAAACAAATAATAGATAAGCCCATACAACACACTAGCCAAAGTGCCGTAAAGAATAACAGGTCCACTTATAATGAATATCTTCGCCCCAAGCCCAAGAATATACCCCTCCGTCTTAAATTCCAACGCAGGCGCAGCCACAGAGTTCGCAAAACCCGTTATTGGCACAAGCGTACCTGCACCGGCGTGCTTCGCAATGCGGTCATACCAGCCTAAACCTGTGAAAAGTGCAGATAAAAATACAAGCGTTATGGATACTGCCATGGAAGCATTGTCCTTTGATAACCCAAAGTATAAATACATATTCATAAGGGATTGCCCTATTGCACATATAAGTCCGCCAAATAAAAACGCCTTCGGTATCGTCACCCACCACTTCGTCCCGTGTGAAGCCTCCTTGTACATCTCACTGTATTGCGCCTTGCTTAAATTTATATCCATTTTTCTCGCTCCTTTTTTCAATTCTGTTTATCCCTATTGTTCCTATAAAATCACCCGTTATTCATATTTTAAGCGTCAATATTTTCGCACAACTTCGTCAATATGTTGATATAAGGCTAATATTTTTATATAGTTTAAACAAGTTTTGTACAATGTAAACGATTTAATACAGGGAAATTTGTTCAAATAGTATCTTGAAAAAAATGCGAAAATTTTGTATCATATTCATAGAGATATTGTATCTTAAGGGCAGTATGACTGCCATTATTTTTTCAGGAGGTTATTATTATGAAGGCTAAAAAGATCCTTGCTGCTGTCACAGCTCTTTCTCTGACAACAGTAGTGTTCGCTTCATGCGGCGATTCAGCTGATTCTTCAAGCTCAGCTGCCGCAACAACTACTACAGCTACTACTACAACTACAACTGCAGCAACAACTACAGCTGCAGCTGAGTCTGCTGCTGACTCAACTGCTACAGCAGACAGCTCTGCTGATGCAACAACAGGCGGTGACTCTGACTACACACCAGTTAAGACTTTCGAGGGCTATGACGCATTCCTTATGTTCGGCGACAGCCAGTGGCTCTGGGGCAACTGGCAGGGTCAGGGCGAAGCTGACGCAACTCAGGCTTTCGGCGTTGACGCTGACGTAACAGGCGATGGTGAATACACTGTTTCTATCACAAACGCTTCTATTTCTTATGACGACCCAGACGAGGGTCTTAACCCACAGGTAGCTCTCGACGGCGACTATGCTGTTGCAGCAGAAGGCTGCGTAGTTATGTGCGTTGATATCATTGGTCTCCTTAACGGCGACAAGCTCAAGGGCACAGGCGATCCAAAGTCAGATAAGGAAGCTCCAGGTAAGTACAACGCTGACGACCTTAAGGTAGAAGTTAAGTCTATCAAGGCTGACGGTCAGGAAGTTGCTTTCGATAACG
This sequence comes from uncultured Ruminococcus sp., assembly GCA_937898375.1. Lineage (GTDB taxonomy): Bacteria > Bacillota > Clostridia > Oscillospirales > Ruminococcaceae > Hominimerdicola. Next base: position 6,026 of record CALEJX010000248.1, on the reverse strand, counting down.
CTAAGATCAAGTACGGCAACATCGAGGACAACAACAACTGCTACAGAATCGAGATCTACAACGATTACGGCGACACAGCTAAGGATTCTCCTATTGACAAGGACGCTCTCACATTTGAGGACAGCCTTGAGGTCACATTCTCTATCGAGGGTCTTTCTGAATAATTTTACACAAAAAACTAAGAGCAGGCTGCACGGCGGTCTGCTCTTTTTTGCATATTTATACATTTTCATGTGACATAGGGTGTGACAAGTTTTTTGAAATTCGTGTCACACTTTTGTGTTGACATAAAATCGTGCGGAATATATAATAATATTATTATAGTAATTCTATAATATCATCACATATTTTATTAATCCCCATGAAAAAAGCTGCGGTACCCTTTCTTACCACAGCTTTTTTCTTTTTATTTTTATTCACTTTTATTATCTATTCCGTCTGACTGTCTGCCACCAGACCGCCGTTATCTTCCATAAGCTTGAATGTTATCTCAAACTCACGCTCGTCACCGCTGTCTGTCTTGCGGTAGACCTTGCAGGTAACATCGTCCCCAGCCTGCTTGCCTGAGAACAGTGAAGCTATGTCAACCTCTCCTGCGGTGGACTTTCCGTCTATCTCCGTGATGATATCACCCTCCGCAAGGTCAGTGTTGGCAACGTCACATTCAGGATTTATGGACACAATGCAAATTCCTGCCTTTATGCCGTATATCTCCGCCGTTGTGTCGCTCACAGCGTAATAGGTCACGCCTATCTTCACTCTGCCTGCCACATAGCCCTTTTCCATAAGCTCCTCGATAACAGGCTTTGCCTCGTCTATGGATACTGCAAAGCCTATGCCCTCATAGTCGCTTGATGCAAGCTTTGACGAGGTTATGCCTATGACCTGCCCCCACATATTAAATAACGCTCCCCCTGAGTTTCCGGGATTTATGGCGGCGTCTATCTGTATGCAGTTCATTATTATGGACGAATTTTCAAGCCTTATCCTGCGGTTCACACCTGATACGATGCCCTTTGTCACAGTGCCATAATAGCCCGCCGGCGAGCCGATAGCAACAACTTCTTCACCTGCATTCACCTGTGTTGAATCACCGAACTCAGCCGCCTGCAAGCCCTGCGCCTGTATCTTTATGACCGCAATATCCGTGGCGGCGTCCTGCCCTACCACCTTGGCTTCATACTCTGAATTGTCGCTTAAAACCACCTTTATGCCCGACTCAGCCGCATTTACAACATGAGCGTTTGTGACGATATATCCGTCAGCGGACATTATAACGCCGCTGCCCTGTCCTGCCGCAACATATCCGCCAGAATTTTTATATACCTCTATAGATACCACAGCAGGTGAAAATCCCTTTGCAATGCCCTCGGCAGTGTATCTTCCGTCAGCCTGATAAAATTCATCATCAAGCTTCGGCTTGTCAGCCACAGGCAGTGTAAAGCTTATCTTCTCGTCCCCTGTGACAAGGTTTCTCACCCAGCCGCTCCCCCTTATGGAGGTTATGGATATGGCTATGCCAATGCCGATAAAAAGCACCATAAAGCACAGCCTTGCTCCTGCATGGTGCATACGCTCCCTGCGGCGGCTTTTCTTCTTGGCAGTATCAACAGCCGTCCAAAAGCTTTCGTCCACCTTGTCGGCGGATACAGCCCCCTCAGGCAGCTCAAAATGCTCTTTTCCTGTATTCTTGTCATTCTCATCAGGCAGACAAGGCTGCTCCTCAAACTGATCCATATGAGCCTCCTAGTCCTCCTCCGCCTTGTTAGGCAGTGTGAATACAAATTCCGTGTACTCGTTCTTCACGCTTCTTACCATTATCTTGCCCCCGTGGAGCTTTATGATAGAGCGCACGATATTAAGTCCCAATCCAACACCCGTCTTGTCAAGTCCTCTTGACTTATCGGTCTTATAAAATCTGTCGAACACCAGCGGCAGCTCGTCCTCAGACAGACCCTCGCCGCTGTTTCTGATAGAAATGCTTGTCATATTTCCCTCAGGCTCAAAGTGGAACTCAATGTAACCGCCCTTGTCAACGAACTTTATAGCATTCTCTATCAAGTTATACATTACCTGATGAACAAGGTCGTTATCAGCATAAAGGGTCACTCTGTCAACGTCAAGACCCCTTACCTCTATCTGCTTTTCCTCAAGCCTTGGCTCGAAAGTCACAAGTGTGTCAACTATCGGCTCAAGCACAGAGAAATACTGCAAATTCGGTTTCAGCTCGCCTGCCTCGATCTTTGCAAGATTGAGCATACTTCTTACGAGCCTTGCAAGCCTGTGTACCTCGGAAGAAATTATTTTAAGATAATACCTCTCCTGCTCCTTTGGTATCGTGCCGTCCAGCAGACCGTCCACAAAGCCGCCTATAGACGTCATAGGCGTTCTAAGCTCGTGTGAAACGTTTGCAAGGAAGCTGTTTCGCATGGTGTCATAGCTTTTAAGGCTGGCTGCCATATCGTTGAAAGCGTTGCTCAGCTGTTCAAGCTCTGAGGTAGAATAATCAGGCAGCGTGACAGAAAAATCTCCTGCGCCTATCTTCTTTGACACCTCCGCTATCTCCTTTATAGGCTCTGTAAGCTTCAGCGTCATGAAATACACCAAAAACAGCACTATAACAAGCACAATTATTGCGGAAATGATAAAGATCTCCATTATATTGTAGATATAATTATCTTGATTTGCCTTTGAGCTGAACGCAAGCACATAATATTCAGGGCCATTCGCTTTAAATGACTTGCCTATCACATGGTACATAGCCTTAAAAGCTCCGCCCATATCCGAATAGACATACTCACATCTGTCAGAAAAAGCGGCAAGCTCTTTGACAGAAATATTCTGAGGGCTGCACACAGGGTCTTTGCTGGAGTTCACAAGCACTGCTCCCGTAGAGTCGCACAGGATAAAGTCAGCGTTGCACGCCATTGAATACTGCGTCATCTGATCCGTCACCGACTCTTTCCAGTCGGCAGGCTGATCCAGCATTTCTTCCTGCGTATATAAAGCAAGAGCCTTGGCGTTTTTCTCCAACAGGCTCTTTTTTTCGTCAATAAAATACCTTGAAGAAACCAGCAGTAATACTGTTCCTAAGCACACAAAGCTTATAAGTATTACTGCTGAACAAATTACAAAGTATTTAAAGAATATGCTTTTACGATTACTCATGCGGTGTTTCAGCGACTTCAAACTTGTATCCTACGCCCCATACAGTTTTAAGTGCCCACTTGTCAGAAACGCCCTCAAGCTTCTCACGCAGACGCTTAACGTGAACGTCGATAGTTCTCGAATCGCCGTAATATTCAAAGCCCCATACCTCGTCGAGGAGCTGATCTCTTGTATAAACTCTGTTCGGGTTTGAAGCAAGGTGGAACAGAAGCTCAAGCTCCTTTGGCGGTGTGTCAAGCACCTGACCGTTTACTCTCAGCTCATATCTTGTCATATTAACTGAAAGCTTGTCATACTTGACTTCCTTTATCTCAGCTTCGCCTGATGACTGACCTACTCTTCTGTAAACAGCCTTTATTCTTGCGATAACTTCCTTTGTATCGAAAGGCTTTACGATATAGTCGTCAGCTCCAAGCTCCAGACCAAGCACCTTATCAAATGTTTCTACCTTTGCGGTTATCATGATGATAGGCACGTTGGACTTCTTTCTTATCTCACGGCATACCTGCCAGCCGTCTATACCAGGCAGCATAATGTCAAGCAGTATGATATCAGGCTTAAGTGCGTTGAATTTTACCACTGCTTCCTCACCGTCATGTGCAAGTATTACTCCATAGCCCTCCTTTTCAAGGTAAAGCCTGAGCAGCTCGCAGATGTTCTTATCATCGTCTACTACCAATACTCGTCCAAGCGACATATTTCATCTTCCTTTCGTTTATTTACTTGCATTTACGCCCCTGATTTCAAATTTTCGCACTTCTGAAAATTTGAACAAAAGGCAATAATTATTCAAATTGATATAAGTATTATAACAAATTCACAAACGCATTGTGTGAATATTTAATTAACTTTTTATTAAATATCATAATTTGCTTCAATTTTAAGTGGACGTCTGCAACATTATGTATATATTTAATTTAATTAATCAATATCTTTGGGTTTTACTTACAAAAGTCATTAAAATATTATTTGATTTTTGTAAACTATATCCCAAGATAATGCATATTCCAAGCAAACAGCCTCCGCAGAAAAACTACGGAGGCTGCTATTTATATCAGATATTAGTCAGGGGAGCTTATTAATACATACCGCCCATTCCGCCTGCACCTGCTGCTGCGGCTGCCATAGCAGCGTCAGCCTGCGGATCCTTCTTGTCTGCAACAAGGCTCTCTGTAGTGAGGACCATTGAAGCAACAGAAGCTGCGTTCTGAAGTGCTGAACGTGTTACCTTAGTAGGGTCAACGATTCCGGCTGGTATCATGTCAACATACTCGGAAGTGTAAGCGTTGAAGCCATAGCCGACCTTTCTTGAACGTATTATCTTGTCTATGATAACGCTGCCCTCAAGACCTGCGTTTACAGCTATCTGTCTAACTGGCTCTTCAAGTGCCTTGTAAACTATCTGAGCGCCTGTCTTTTCGTCGCCGCTGAGCTTGTCAACAAGCTTCTTAACTGCTGGCATAGCGTTGATAAGAGCTGTTCCGCCGCCTGCTACGATACCCTCTTCAACAGCTGCCTTTGTAGCTGCCAGAGCGTCCTCGATCCTCAGCTTCTTCTCTTTCATCTCTACCTCAGTTGCAGCGCCGACCTTGATAACAGCTACGCCGCCTGAAAGCTTAGCAAGTCTTTCCTGAAGCTTCTCTTTATCGAAATCAGAAGTTGTGTTCTCGATCTGTGACTTGATCTGACCAACTCTTGCCTTGATATCGTCGCTGTTGCCTGCGCCGTCAACAATGATAGTGTTCTCTTTCTGAACAACTACCTGTCTTGCTCTACCAAGCTGCTCCATAGTTGTTTCGCTGAGTTCAAGACCAAGCTCTGAAGAAATTACCTGACCGCCTGTAAGAATAGCGATATCCTGAAGCATTTCCTTTCTTCTGTCGCCAAAGCCAGGAGCCTTTACAGCTACGCAAGTGAATGTGCCTCTCAGCTTGTTTACGATAAGAGTTGAGAGAGCCTCGCCCTCAACGTCCTCGGCAATGATAAGAAGCTTCTTGCCAGCCTTAACTATCTGCTCGAGCAGTGGAAGAATTTCCTGAATGTTAGATATCTTCTTGTCTGTGATAAGAATGTAAGCGTCATCAAGAACAGCTTCCATTTTATCTGTATCTGTTACCATGTAAGGTGCGATATATCCTCTGTCGAACTGCATACCCTCAACAACTTCGCTGTAAGTTTCAGCAGTCTTTGACTCCTCAAGAGTGATAACGCCGTCAGCAGTTACCTTTTCCATAGCCTCAGCGATAAGCTTACCGATATTCTCATCAGCGGCAGAAACAGCACCTACTCTTGCTATCTCCTCAGAACCTTCTATCTTCTTTGAGTTAGCGATGATAGTCTCAACAGCAGTATCTACAGCCTGATCCATACCTTTCTTAAGTACCATTGGATTAGCGCCTGCTGCGATATTCTTCATACCCTCTCTAACAAGAGCCTGAGCAAGCAATGTAGCTGTTGTTGTACCGTCACCTGCGGCGTCGTTAGTCTTAGTAGCAACTTCCTTTACAAGCTGAGCGCCCATGTTCTCGAATGGGTCGTCAAGCTCGATCTCCTTAGCAATTGTAACACCATCGTTTGTGATAAGTGGAGCGCCGTATTTCTTATCGAGAACTACGTTTCTGCCCTTAGGTCCCAGTGTTATCTTAACAGTGTTTGCGAGCTTGTCGATACCGCTCTGCAAAGCTTTTCTTGCGTCTTCGCCAAAAATTATATCCTTAGCCATTGTAAATTACCTCCGTTTATATACTATTTAAAATGCAGTGAAATTAGTCAACAACTGCGAGAATATCGTCCATTTTAACGATAATGAACTCTTCGCCGTCCAGCTTAACATTAGTGCCGCTGTTCTTAGAGATAAG
>CALEJX010000247.1 GCA_937898375.1 uncultured Ruminococcus sp. | reverse complement strand
ACACAACCTTGCGAAGCGTCACAACTTGCAAATTATCACGCAAGCCCCAATAACCCCACAAATGGCGGTAGGGGCGAACACTGTTCGCCCGTTTCTCGTTCATCAAACTTGCGTTATTCCCCACATGGTTTATGTTTTCACAAACCATGTAGGGGAGTCTGTCCAAACCTTGCGATATCCGCACAATGGTCGGCACAACATTGCCTGCTTCTTTTCAATTGTGATAAATCAAAACCACGTTGCTCCGAACGGGCGAACAGTGTTCGCCCCTACCGTCATTTGTGCGGATATCACAAGTATGAATAGGCAAAAATGGGCTGTCGAGGACGCCAGCCCCTACATTATGCTTTTATATCACTCCACTTGCGTGCCTTGTCACATGACAGCCTACATTCACAGACACCGGCAGACCTGCGATATGCGTTGGTGCTTCTTCTATATTCACTGCAAGGCAAGTCTGCGTTCCGCCAAAGCCTTGTGGTCCAATACCAAGCATATTTATCTTCTCCAGCATTTTCGCTTCAAGCTCTGCATAGCGTTTCTTCGGATTTCTTTCCGACACGCTTCTGCAAAGTGCTTTCTTCGCAAGGTATGTGCACTTCTCAAAATCTCCGCCTATGCCTACGCCTATGACTATTGGCGGACATGGGTTAGATCCTGCTTTTGCGCAAACTGACACTACCCAATCTACTATCTCGTCCTCGGTCACTGACGGGGTCATCATTTTAAGCTGTGACATATTTTCACTGCCAAAGCCCTTTGGTGCCACCATTATTTCTACCTTTTCGCCCTCTGCTATTTTAAGATGCACAACAGGCGGTGTATTATCCCCTGTGTTTACTCTTTCCAATGGGTCGGATACTATGGAACAGCGCAGTCTGCCCTCTGTATAGCCTCTTGCTACGCCCTTGTTTATGGCTTCATTAAGCGAACCGCCTACAAAATGCACGTCCTGTCCTATGGTCATAAAGATAACTGCCATGCCTGTGTCCTGACAGATAGGGATAGTTTCTTCTCGTGCTACTCTCATATTGTCGAGGATATCAGCAAAGACGTTCTTTCCCACAGGAGACTGCTCTTTCTGGGCGTTGCACTCTATACAGCTTTCCATATCCTCTGGAAGATACAGATTAGCTTTTATGCACAGATCTCTTACAAGTTCTTCTACTTCTGAAACGTTTATCTCTCTCATTTTTATTTATCCTTTCGCTCTGTATTTGCTACCTTTTCACGGTCGCTGAGCTTTATTACTTTTTCGCTGTCAAGGACATAGCATGGCTTGCCCTCGAGAAGAAATTCGCCTTTTAGAAAATCTGCGCAGGCTTCTTCGTTGACGTTGGGGGCTTTGCACAGCTTATCCTCGGGGATATCTGTGAAGCCTGTCACGCTGTCGCACAAAAGCCCTACGGAGACTTCTTCGCCCATTGTGATTATTATGCAATCTCTGTCGGAGATCTCTTTCGGCTCATAGTGGAAACGTCTGCGCAGATCTATGACAGGCACTACTTCGCCCTCGTTCACCACTGTTCCCGGTACATAGTCGGGAAAATCAGGCACTGGGGTAGGGGTCTGCGCCGCTATGATTATTTTTATATCCTCAAAGGGCAGTGAAAAGCTCCGTCCTGCTGAGGTGAAAATGAGATATCTGCTGTTTTCCACAGCTATCCCTCCTTATCTTGTAGCAATACCATTTTGCTATCCTGTTTGCAGATATCGGGCGAACACTGTTCGCCCCTACGCAGGATACGTGGTGTATTGCGCTGTTTGTTTTTATCAAAAGCCGCTGTCGATGCGATTATGTATCTCCTGCGCTATTCTGTCAAGTGGACACTGCTTTGACACTGAGCCGTTTTCATAGGCGGCTTTCGGCATACCATAGACCACGGAGCTTTCTGCGTTCTGTCCGATGTTATATGCTCCCATTTTCTTCATGTTGAGCATACCCTTTGCGCCGTCGCAGCCCATGCCTGTGAGGATAACGCCGATAGCGTCACGTTTTGCGCTGTAGGCTACAGAGTCAAAAAGCACGTCAACTGACGGGCAGTGACCTGACACTTTTACTCCTGCTTCGGAGGTGACAAAATAGCCCTTTTTATCACGGAACAATCTAAGGTGCTGACCGCCCTGTGCTATTACTACCATGCCTTGACTAAGATACAGACCGCTTTTTGCTTCCACGACGTTGTGACCTGTTTCGGTGCAAAGCTGTTCGGCATATATTCTTGTATAGCCCGCAGGCATATGGAGAACTGCCACTATAGGGGGCAGGTCATGGCGGAGGTCTTTGAGGATAGCTTTGAGGGCTTCCGTTGAGCCTGTTGAGCCGCCTATGGCTATTATTCGTGATGTATTCATGGCAGGCATATGGGCTATGGAATTCGCCCTTGCCTGTTCAAGGCGTTGTATGCTTTCGGAAAAGCGCTTCTGAAAACGCTCGTTATCAGACGGAGTGCCGTCAGATTTATATACAACGTCTATTGCGCCTGCCTGCATCATGGGATATTTATTGTTGCGCTCAATGGTAAGATAGATTATAGGTACGGAATATCTCGGGGCAAGGCTTATGATATAATCGTCCATATTGTTCTGACAATCGCCGTCAAGAAGGACATAGTCAGGGGAGAGGGCGATTATGCTTTTTCTGCCGTCACTAAGGCAGGCTGATGCGAGCTTTGAGCTTTGGAAGCCTGCGCTTGTAAGGGATTTTCGGCAAAGCTGTGCAAAGGCTTTGCTGTTTGTTATCACAAGAAAGAGAGGTCTCATTTTTTATCCCCTCCCAGCTTGCGGTATATTGCAGGGGCGACTTTTACGAAAGGCATATCTTTCGGCACTGATTCGGCGTGACCGATATAGAAAAAGCCGCCGTCCTCCATTGCGTCATAAAATTTTCTGCATATCTCGGCTTTTGTATCGTCGTCAAAATATATCATGACGTTGCGGCAGACGATAAGGTCGAACTTCTTTTTGAAAGTGAACTCGTCCATAAGATTATGATAGCGAAACTCTACGTTCTGCCTTATGTTATCGCTCACCTGCCAGAGGTCTTTTGTGTCTGAGTATGGGTGAAAATATTTTTTGCGCCATTCCTCGGGGATATTTTTCACGGACATACTGGTATAAATGCCGTTCTTTGCGGCACGGAGTGCGTTAAGTGAAATATCCGTGGCAAGAATTTTCAAGTCCCAAAAGCGGCGGTCAAAGCCGAAATAATCGTCCATACACATGGCAAGATTATAAGGCTCGTTGCCGAATGAACAGCCTGCGCTCCATATACGCATATCATGGTCGAGGACGTTTTTTTCGGCATAGGGGAGAAACTCCTCCATAAAATGACGGAAATGGTCTGTTTCACGCATGAAATAGGTATGGTTGGTGGTAAGGCGGTTTATAAGGTTGGCAGTTTCTCTGCCTGTTTCATCACTGTAGACGGCGCTTAGATACTCGGAAAAGCTGTTGAAGCCGCAGTCAAGGACATAGTTGCTCAGCCTGCTTTCAACGATAGACTTTTTTCTTGCAAGGTCAAGACCGTATTTTTCTTTTATGAATGCAGTAAGCTCGTCAAAGTCTGACTGAGATATCTCAAGACATGACAGCATTCTTCTTCCCCCTTATTTTTTGTTTTACCTGTTGGTTCTGACCAAGATATCAGGGTCAAGCAGGGATATGTTTTTGTTGTTTGCGTTTATAAAGCATTTTACAAGCCCGTTTTTCACAGGCGACACGGCGGTCTGTTCAGGGAGGATATCCTCGACGTCTGAGACCTTATCGCATATTATGCCTGCCTGATTTGAGCCGACTTCTATCACTATGGTACTGCTTCTGTTGTCATACTCCGCTTCAGGCAGACCAAGGCGCAGGCGGAAATCTATCACGGGAACGGCTTTTCCTCGCAGGTTTATAACGCCTTTTATAAACTTAGGCGTTTTCGGGAGCCTTGTGACGGGGAGAAGCCCTATTATATCGGTGACATCTTTTACCTCAAAGGCGTAATATTTTCCGTCAGAAACAAAGGAGAGTATCTTTCCGCCTTTCTGACAAAATTCGTTTATATCCTGTTCTGACATTTTTATTCACCCTTTCGGAAGTCATAATTGCTGAGAAATTCTTTCACATCGAGTATTATCGTTATGCTGCCGTCGCCGAGAACTGAACAGCCTGCCATGCCTGATTCTTTAAGTGGGTAGGCGTCAAGAAGCGGTGAGAACGGTTTTACTACCACCTGCTGGTCAACTGTTATCCTGTCTGCCATGAGGACGGCTTCCTTGCCGCCGTCTTTACAGCAGAGCATTATGCCCTTTGTTACGTCCTGTTCGGCATTAGGTATATCAAAATGCTTGCCCATTCTAATAAGAGGTAGACACTTTTCTCGGAGCATGATAAACTCGTTGCCCTCGGGGTCGGTGATAAAGCTTTCGGCTTTGCAGGAGAAAGCCTCGGAAACTGCGGACACTGGCAGAGAGAAATTCTCGCCGCCTACGTCTACGCTCAGAACGTCAAGGATAGACAGAGAAAGGGGTATTCTGATAGTAAAGACAGAGCCTTCGCCGAACTTGGAATCAACTGTGAGCTTGCCGCCCACTTTCTCAAGGTTTTTCTTTACAACGTCCATTCCAACACCTCTGCCGGAATATTCGGTTATCTTCTCATTTGTGGAAAAGCCTGCGGCGACAACGAAATTAAAAATCTCTTTTTCGGTGTATTCATTCTCAGGCTTTGTGAGCATACCATTTTTCTTGGCTTTTGCCATAAGCTTTGCGGTGTCCATTCCTGCGCCATTGTCACGGCAGGAGATAACAACTTCGTTGGAGTCATAGCCTGCACTGAGGGTGACAGTGGCAGGCTCGGTCTTGCCTGCTTTTGCACGAACTTCTGGGTCTTCTATGCCGTGGTCAACGGCGTTTCTCACAATGTGCATAAGAGGGTCATTGAGGATATCAACGATAGACTTATCAACTTCCGTTTCCTGCCCCTCAAACACAAGAGTAACGTTCTTTTTGAGCTTTTGGTTCATATCCCTGACAACACGATTCATCTTCTGAAATGCGGTGGAGACAGGCACCATTCGTATGGACATTACAACGTCCTGAAGCTCATCGGTAAGCTTTTTCAGCTCACGGGAGGATTTATTGAAGCGGTCGAGGTTTATCTCGGCTTTTTTCAGGTCGGGTGAGGAGATAACAGAGCCCTCGGTTATAACTATCTCTGCCACAAGGTCAAGAAGCCTGTTTAGCTTATCAAGCTTGACGGATATCATGGACTGCTCATGCTTTTCGGCAGGCTTTTTCGGGGCTGCGTTAGCAGGCTGAGCAGGCTTTGGGGCTGGCTTTTCGGGAGCAGGGGCGGGCTGAGGTTTCGGCTCAGGCTTTTTCACCTGCTCGGCGTTGTCAACGTTCACGGCGTTTTTCATAAGGTCAAGAACGCCGTCAGGGTCATCGGTGATAAGCTTTATGTAAAGTCCTTTTTTGGATATCTCGTCGCCTGCATTGTCGGCGTCAAGATCCTCAGGAAAAGTTTTTGTGACCTCGCACATCTTGCCTAAAGCACGCAAAAGCACCAACGCACGCATATCGGGCATTGCACAGCTTTCGGAATATGTGACCTTGTAGGTGAGAACGCCCTCTTTTTCATCATCAGGGAAAAGCCCCTCATAGGCGGCACTGTCGGCTGAGGAAGTATCGGGGCTGCCACTTGCAGGCTGACCTTTCATGGTGGCTGCAAAGGCGTGTATTTTGTTTTCAAGCTCTGAAAAATCGGTGAGTGGAGCGTCGTCATAAAGGCTGTCAAGCTCAGATTTCAGATTATCAGAAGCGGAGAAAAGAAGCTCATAGAGAGCAGGCTTGTCATATTTCACAGTAGGGTCTTCACGGATAATGTAGAAAAGATCCTCAACTGAGTGGGCAAGGGTAGACATATTGTGCATACTCATCATGGCGGCAGAGCCTTTAATAGTGTGCATGGTGCGGAATATCTCGTTGATATCGTCGGAGGAGATAGAGTCTTCCTGCTCGGTGCGCATAAGTATCTCGTCCAGCTTTTCCAGAAGGTCGCCTGTTTCAAAGACGAACATATCCGCCATATTTTCCATACCGCTTTCAAATTTCGGCAAAAAAGTCACTCCCTTTCGGTGCTGTTGAAGCATACGGATATAATCAATAATATTATAGCAAATTTTTTGATATTTTTCAAGCATTTTTGTGCATTTTTAGTAAAAGAAACAGTTGAGTGAGGAGTGAGGAGTGAGGAGTGAGGAGTGAGGAATTGGCAAAGCTGCACAAAGTGGGAAGCCAATGCAAAGCAGAGGGAACACCGAGCGAAGCGATTTTGCGGCACGACAATTTATCGCCACGAATGTAGGGGAACAGCGCAATTTCTGCTTTGCAGAAATGCGACGTCCCGTTTCGGGGAGCGGCTAGGTTTGGTTTTATCAAGAAGTTGAGTGGGGAACGAAACGGGCGAACGCTGTTCGCCCCTACCGCCATTTGTGGGGTTATCGGGGTTTGTGCAATAATTTTTAGTGGTTATGTTTCGCAATATTGTGTATATGTGTTGTGTGGAAATGCTAAGCTGTATGATGTTTTGAAACAATGTGTCAAATGCGTGCGGATATCGAAGAAATGTGCAGGCAAGCACAAGCGGGCTGTCGAGGACGCCAGCCCCTACATGGTTTGTAAAGTGCATAACAAAGTGTGGATAACGCAAGTACAAATAAAAATGCGAAACGAAAACCGTTCCGCATTAGTATCATATCAAATTATCTTTCCACCGCATATCACCATGTCAGGGGATACCATTACATTAAGTGGGTCGCCGCTGAATAGGGTCAGGTCTGCGTCAAGTCCTACCTTTACCGAGCCTACTCGGTCGGATATGCCTGCTATCTCTGCCGCTGTGCAGGTGATAGCTTCAATGCCTTTTTCATAGTCAAGACCGTTCTTTACTGCGATCGCCGCTGACAAGGGCAGGTATTCTATGGGCACTTCTGAGTGGTCGGTGCAGATCGCTACCTTTATGCCGTGGGACGAAAGTATGCCTGCGTTGGCTGGGGTCAGATTTGCCATTTCAGGCTTGCACCTGTCGCATATTATTGGTCCTATCACACAGCTTGCTTCTTCCTCTGCAAGCTCGTCTGCTATGATGTGGCCGTCGGTGCAGTGTACAAGTACATAGTCAAGCTCAAATTCTTTCGCTATCCTTATGGCGGTGAAAATGTCGTCCGCCCTGTGACAATGAAAATGCGCCTTGACTTCGCCCCTGAGAACCGGGAGCAGGGCTTCTGACTTCATGTCAAATTCAGGAATATCTTCCTCACTGCCCATTGCACGCTCGACAGCTTCGCCGTATTTCTGCGCCTTTATAAGCGCTTCCCTTATTATGCCTGCCACAGCCATTCGAGTGTATGGGGCGTCCTCTTTGTCAGAATAGGTGAGCTTCGGGTTTTCGCCCATTGAGAATTTCATTCCAACTGTGCCAACAAGCATTTTGTCTATACGCTTGCCATAGGTCTTTATTGCCGCAATACTGCCTGCAACAGGGTTTGCAGAGCCTGGGGATACAAGACAGCAGGTCACGCCTGCTTTTCTTGCAAGCTCAAAGGAATAGTCGATAGGGTTTATGCCGTCAACAATGCGGATATGTGCCGTGCATGGCTCGGATTCTTCGTTGAAATCTTCGCCCTCCATACCTACGCCGCTTGTGGATAGACCAAGATGTGTGTGAATGTCGATAAAACCGGGGTAAACTGTCCTGCCGTTGCCGTCTATGTCCTCGGCTGTGACAGCTTCGGGAGAGCCGCTTTCTACGGCGGAGATTATGCCGTCTGTTATCTCCACCCAGCCGTTTTCGATAACACGCCTGTCACTGTCCATGGTCTTTATTTTAACGTTGTAAATCTTCATGTGCAGTTTTCACCATTTCTATTTGCCTGTTGAGCCAAAGCCGCCTGCCCCACGCTCTGTATCAGAAAGCTCTGTCACTTCTTCTACTTCTGGAGTGAAAACAGGGGTTATCACGAGCTGTGCTATCCTGTCGCCTCTGTTTATGGTATAGTCTTTGTCTGAGCTGTTGTGGAGAGCGCAGATTATCTCACCTCTGTAGTCCCAATCCACAACGCCCACGCAGTTTGCAGGGGCAATGCCGAACTTTGATGCGAGGGAGCTTCTTGCATAGATAAGAAGAACGCAGTTTTTCTCACCCTGAACTTCGGCTGATATGCCTGTGTGTATCTTCTCGGTCTGACCTGCTTTTATGGTAACAGGTGCGTCTGTGCAGGCGCAAAGGTCATAGCCTGCGCTGTATTCAGTTTGTCTTGCAGGGATAACTGCGCTTTCATTAAGCTTTTTAATTAGTAATTTCATTTTATAAAACTCCTCTGTAGTATGATCCGTTGGTGGCGTTTTCAGGCTTTGCGCCCCTTTCGCCCCTATAGGCTTTTATTATCTCGTTTATCCTGTGGGCGTTCTCCTCATAGAAGTGAAGCTCCATATAGTCGGCGTTGTCAAAATCATTGAGCTTGTCCGCAAGATACAAAATATCGGAATTTAGTATCTCTGCGCAATCTCTGCCCTTTGGACATCTCACAGGAAACTCTCTTCCTGTGCGGTCAAAAAGCCTGCCCTTGCAGTTTTTACAGCCGATATCGTTTCTTATTGGGCAGTTTGCGGTGAGCATAAGGGGCAATCTGCCGTATGCCACAAAGCCTATTTCGATCGGCTTCTTTAGCTTTTCTATCTGTGCCGCTTTAAGCTCAAAGGACACTGTGCAGTCTTTTGCACCTAGCTTTTTTACCTCGTCCAATGCGGCTGAGTTGCAGAGATTGAATGGATAGCCTGCGTGAAGCTCAAAGCCAAGGTCTTTCGCAATAAGGCAGTGACCGATATTCATGGCGAGGATTTTTGTTATGCCTGCTTCTTTTGCGGCGAAAAGCTTTTCCAAAAGAGCTTTCTCGTCAAATGTGAAGCGTGGCATTATTATCATAAGCTTGCTTTTGTCTGGCACGATTTTTGCCGCTTCCAAGGCTATCTCTATTGGCACGCCCACAAGCTCTGCACTGTCAAGGTCAATGCCCTCAAGCTGAGAAAGCTTTGACAGCATAATGCGTATTTTTTTGCGCTCATATGCTTTTGGCAGGGTGGGAAGATCGGCAAGTGCCTTGTCGGTAAAATCGGCAGTATGGGTGAAAAAGTCTATGCGCTTTTGGTCAAGCTTTTCTACCGCCTGCCGTCTTAGGTCATTAAGGGCGGAAGCTGGGTAGGCAAGGTCTTTGCCTATATCGGCTTCAAGTTCTCCGAACTCGTATATGGTGTCACCAAGTTTGGATAGCTGTTTTTTCACATAGTCGCTGTCGCAGGCTTTTTTCAAGGCTTTCTGTGGGATATCACCGTAAACGGTCACGGCGTTTCCCTCGCTGTCACGGAGAGAAAGCTCCGCATGAGAATTTTCCTGAAGCTTTATGGTGAAAAAGGCTTTTGTGCGCTTTTCACATCTGCGGTAAAGCTCGTGAAGTTCGGGGAGGATTTTGGCGGTGGCGGAAACGTCCTCTTTCTGCCTTGTGCCGAACATTTCTCTGCCTAGCTTGCCGTTGTAATAGCCGTCTGTAAAGCCCCCACGGGAAAAGACCGCTTCCAAAGCTTTAAGGTCATAAGGCTTGTTTTCGAGAGAATTTTTACAGCAGTTAACTGCCGCTGCAACATATTCTGGGCGCTTCATCCTGCCCTCTATTTTAAGAGAGGAAACGCCGTCCTTTTCGAGCCTTTGGAGCTTATCAACATAGGACATATCTTTTAGAGAAAGGGCGTAACGCTCCTGACCCTTTGTTATCTTATCACCTTGGGCAGGAAGTCTGCACGCCTGTGCGCAAAGACCTCGGTTTGCGCTTCGTGAGCCTATAAGGGCGCTCATATAGCACTGACCTGACACGGACATACAAAGTGCGCCATGCACAAAGACCTCTGTTTCGATACCGAGGGTCGTGAGGTCTTTTATGGTATGCTCGGGAAGCTCTCTTGACAGGACGGCTCTTGAAAAGCCGAGTTTTTTAGCCATTTTCACGCCGCTTTCGCTGTGGATAGTCATTTGGGTGGAAGCGTGATATTCAAGGTCGGGACAACATTCACGGCATATCTTCACAAGGGCTAGGTCTTGTGTGATAAGTCCGTCAACGCCTATTTCTGCGGCGAACTTGACGGCTTTTTTACATTCTTCAAGCTGTTCGTCAAAGATCACTGTGTTTATCGCCTGATAGACCTTTACGCCTCGCAGATGACAGAGCCTTACGGCTTCTTTCAGCTGTTCATCTGTGAAATTGGCGGCGTTTTGTCTGGCGGAGAATTTCTCACCGCCGAGATAAACTGCGTCACAGCCGCTTCTAAGGGCGGCTTCGAGAGTTTCAAGAGAACCGCAGGGGGCAAGTATCTCAGCTTTGTGAGCCATTAATGGCTTCCTCCCTCGGGTCTGTAATTCACTGTGCCAACAAAATTGCCGTTATTAGGCTGGTTAGGGTGAACAGGTCTTTCGATAGCGTTCTTTATCTCCTGCGAGAGAAGCTCGTTTGCGTTTATAACTTCGTCGTCAGGTTCTCTTTTAACAACTGTGCGTGCTTCCAGCTGTTCTTCAAGGTCATGGACTTTTGCCTGAAGCTCTCTTATTTCCTTCTGAGCTTCGTCAGCCTGACTTCTTGCTCTGCCTGCATCGTCAACATAGTCCTTTATCTGGGTGCGGATATTCTCGATATTCTGATTTGCTTTGCTAAGCTCGTCAAGGCAGTCAAGTGCTGTAAGCACTGCGGCGTCCTGAACGGAAAGGCTAGGGATATTTTTCATCATGCCTTTTATCTTTGCGTTTATCACCTGCGCAAGTTTGTTCGTATACTCCTGCGTTTCCTCGGAAAGCAGATTGTATGTACGGTTATAGATAGTTACTTTGAGCTTGTTTTTCATAGCTTTTGACCTCCCTTTATTATCGTTGCTGTGATATTGGTATACTTAATTGTATTATACACTACTTTTGGAGAAAAATAAAGAGGGTAAAAAGAAGTTTTTTGTTAATACACGCTTTTATGCGGTTTTTGCTTGACAATTTTACAAATATGTTATATAATTAATCATAGATTTTCTATAGGATTTAAGAAAGGATCTGACGCTGATGAAAATATCCACAAAGGGAAGATATGCACTCAGGCTTATGCTTGACCTTGCTTTGCATGAGCAGAGCGGATATGTGCCTATCAAAGCGATCGCTGAAAGACAGGATATCAGCGACAAATACCTTGAACAGATAATATCCATTCTTGGCAGAGCAGGCTTTGTAAAGAGCGTGCGTGGCGCAGGTGGCGGATACAAGCTTGCGAAAGCGCCTGCGGAATACACTGTGGGAATGATACTAAGGCTCACGGAGGGTAGTCTTGCTCCTGTGGCTTGTTTGGAGGGCGATGAAAACACCTGTCCTCGTCAGGAAAACTGTGCGACGCTGACGGTCTGGAAAAAGCTTTATGGTGCTATAAACGATGTTGTTGACGGCATCACTTTGCAGGATCTTGTGGATCAGGAAAATGCAAAGGTAGATGATTATGTTATCTAGGTATTAGGACTTGTGATTTCTCGGTAACATTTATGGGAAAAGAAGTATCGGGACGTCGCATTTCTGCAAAGCAGAAATTACGCCGCTCCCCTACAATTTGATGATTTATGTTTTGCAAAGCGGAGCGGTCTTGTTTATGACCGCTCTTTTTTATGTCTTTTTATCTTCTACCTATAGCACAAAAGAAAGCCTATAGGATAGCTTGGTTTTGTGCATTATTAATTTTGTCGAAATTTTGTAAAAATATAAAAGGAGCAGACGTTGCTTTGTTGCACAAACAGGGTGGCGACGCTCCTTTTCGTTTTATGCAAAATAAATAAGCGAAGGATAAAAAAGTCCGCAGATACGGCATTTGTAAATCATAGTCGGGAGGTATAAAATAAGGATAGAATTTGATTTATCGGAGGAAAATATCATGAGCGAACAGTATGAACTTAATAAAAATCTTGCCCAGATGTTAAAGGGCGGCGTTATAATGGACGTTACTACACCTGAGCAGGCAAAGATAGCTGAAGCGGCTGGAGCTTGCGCTGTTATGGCGCTGGAGCGTATCCCTGCTGACATAAGAGCCGCAGGCGGCGTTTCAAGAATGAGCGACCCTAAGATGATAAAGGGTATTCAGGAAGCTGTTTCTATCCCTGTTATGGCAAAGTGCAGGATAGGTCATTTTGCTGAGTCACAGATACTCGAAGCTATCGAGATAGACTACATCGATGAGAGCGAAGTGCTTTCACCTGCTGATGACAAGTATCACATTGACAAGACGCAGTTCAAAGTACCTTTCGTATGCGGTGCAAAGGACTTGGGCGAGGCTCTCAGACGTATAAGCGAGGGCGCTTCAATGATAAGAACAAAGGGCGAGCCTGGTACGGGCGATGTTGTTCAGGCTGTTCGTCACATGAGAATGATGATGAGCGAGATAAAAAGACTTACTTCAATGTCAAAGGACGAGCTTTATCAGGCTGCAAAGGACTTGAGAGTCGATTATCAGCTTGTCAAGTATGTTGCTGACAACGGCAGACTTCCTGTTGTAAACTTTGCAGCAGGCGGTGTTGCAACTCCTGCGGACGCTGCTCTTATGATGCAGCTTGGCGCAGAGGGCGTATTCGTTGGTTCCGGTATATTCAAGTCCGGCAATCCTGAAAAGAGAGCAAGAGCTATCGTTCAGGCTGTAACAAATTACAACGACCCTAAGATGCTGGCTGAGCTTTCAGAGGATCTTGGCGAGGCTATGGTTGGTATCAACGAGCAGGAGATCGAGCTGCTCATGGCAGAGAGAGGCAAGTAATATGAAGATCGGAGTTCTGGCTCTGCAAGGAGCGTTTGCGGAACACGAAAAGGCTCTGACGGCTTTGGGCGCAGAGGTAAAAGAGATAAGGCAGCTTCGTGATTTTGATGACAGCTTTGACGGCATTATAATCCCAGGGGGCGAAAGCACTGTTATGGGAAAGCTGTTAAGAGAGCTTGGGCTTTTTGAGCCTGTGAGCGAATACATCAAAAACGGCGGCTACTGCTTTGGCACTTGCGCAGGGCTTATACTTCTGGCGCAGGAAGTTTCAAATGATGACAGAAAGAATTTCTGCACACTGCCTGTGAGGGTAAAGAGAAACGCTTACGGCAGACAGCTTGGAAGTTTTTCCTGCAAGGAAGATTTTGCAGGCAAGGAGATAACGCAGGTTTTCATAAGAGCGCCTTATATCGAAAAGGTGCTTGATGATGAATGTGAGGTGCTTTCTAAGCACGAGGGTTTTATCACTGCGGTGAGATATAAAAACCAGCTTGCGGCGGCTTTTCACCCTGAGCTTACTGAGGACAGGACAGTTCATCAGTATTTCCTTGATATGATAAGCGGAAAATAAAAAAATAGTGGGCGGTCGCAAATATTGCATTATATGTCTTTTCTCTGAAAAATGGGGAAAGGCATTAGTGCGTTACGGGGATTTCAAATAGTTTAAATAAAACACAATTTTATTGTGGATTATCAAAATTTGTGGGAGCGGAACGCCGAGGGCGTCGCCCCCTACATGATGTGATTTTTCGACAAATGATAAAAATTAAAATGGAGTGATAAAAATGAGTACAACAGCTCAGGTAAAAAATTCAACAAAGCACATTCAGCTTATATGTGTGACAGGTCTTTTTGCGGCCATGATATATGTTCTTACGGCATGGCTTCACATTCCTACAGGCGCAGGCTACACACACGCAGGCGACGGACTTATTTATCTTGCGGCATCAATGCTTCCGACACCTTATGCAATAGCGGCAGGCGCTATCGGTGCAGGTCTTGCAGACGGACTTTCCGGCTTTGTGGTATGGCTTCCGGGAACTATCGTTATAAAGGCGATAACGGCTCTTTGCTTTTCAAGAAAGACAGAGAAGATAATATGCCCGAGAAATCTGCTTGGCATTATCCCTGCGCTTGTTATATGCGTTGTATGCTACAGCCTTTATGAGGGAATTTTCATGGCAGGCGGTTTCTCAAAGAGCGCTATAATCTCGGCTTTCGGTCAGACACCTGCTTACTGTATCCAAGTGCTTGCAAGCTCGATACTTTTTATTGTGCTTGGTCTTGCTTTTGATAAGGCTGGACTTAAAAAGAAGTTTTCACATTTGTTTGGATAAAGTATATGTCAAGCGGTGAAACAAAGCGGGCGACCTCAGGTCACCCTTGCACATTTTGGTAAAAGAAAAGGCTCAAACAAGTGTGAATTTGCATTTCTGTGAAACAGAAATTGAGCCGATTTCCTACAAACGACGTAAATACGCTGTCTATATGTAGGGGCGAACAGTTCGCCCGTTGATTTGACATTTTGGTAAAAGGAAAAGGGGCGGAAGTCAAATTCCGTCCCTTTAACATATTTTATGGAGAATGAAGTTACAAGCTATATCTTTGAATAGCCGAAGCTGTTTACCAAAGCGTCAACTTTCTGGCCTGATTTGCACATTGGGCATTCTGATGATGTATATGTCATGTAATCAGGCAGATCCTTTTCTGTGAAAAGGGCGTGGATAGCGGTGCCGTTGTTCTCTTTGATAGCGGAGAATATTGAAGCTATTCCTACAAGGTTGCCGTTATAGTATTTCAGGCAGTCCATAGCTCTGTTTATGCTCTTTCCTGTTGAAACAGAAGCGATAAGCAGAAGCACCTGTTTGCCCCATATCTTCTTCTGAGTGTTATCTCTGAATATT
>CALEJX010000246.1 GCA_937898375.1 uncultured Ruminococcus sp. | reverse complement strand
TCATTCTATCCCTGACGCCGTGGGAATGGCTATCCATACCCCTGCTGGCGTGCTTATCCATACAGGTGACTTCAAGGTAGACTATACCCCTATCGAGGGAGGTATAATAGACCTGCCTAGATTTGCAGAGCTTGGAAACAAGGGCGTTCTGGCACTTATGGCTGATTCTACAAATGCTGAAAGATCGGGTTATACCATGAGCGAGCGCAAGGTTGGCGAAAGCTTTGTGAAGCTTTTCAATAAGGCAGAGGGCAAGAGGATAATCATTGCCACTTTCGCTTCAAACGTCCACAGAGTTCAGCAGATAATAAACAATGCTGTCACACACGGCAGAAAGGTGGCTGTGTCAGGCAGAAGCATGGTGAACGTTATTACAAAGGGCATTGAGCTTGGCTATCTTAAAGTGCCTGACGGCGTGCTTGTGGATATCGACACCTTATCGAGGTATGCCCCTGAGAAAATGGTCATTGTCACAACAGGAAGTCAGGGCGAGCCTATGTCGGCGCTTACAAGAATGTCAGCAAACGAGCATAGGAACGTGACTATCACTCCTATGGACTTTATCATAATCTCAGCTAACCCTATACCTGGTAACGAGAAGTATGTCACAAAGGTAGTAAACGATCTTATGAGATTGGGCGCAGAGGTAATATATGAGTCAATGTACGAGGTACACGTTTCAGGTCACGCTTGTCAGGAGGAGCAGAAGCTTATCCTTGCTATTACAAAGCCAAAGTATTTCATACCTGTACACGGCGAGTATAAACATCTTATGAAGCACAGAGATACGGCGCTTTCTGTGGGTATCCCTGAGAGCAATATAATCATTGCGGATATAGGCAACGTTATCGAGACAGACGGCGTTGACATGAAGATAACAGGACAAGTGCCTGCCGGAAAGGTGCTTGTGGACGGTCTTGGCGTTGGCGACGTTGGCGCAATAGTTCTTCGTGACAGAAAACATCTTGCACAGGACGGTCTTATCATTGCCGTGGCAACTATAGACAGAGCTTCGGGAGATATCCTTGCAGGACCTGACGTGGTTTCAAGAGGCTTTGTGTATGTAAGAGAGAGTGAGGAGCTTATGACCGAGGCTCAGAAGCTCCTTACTGAAACGCTTCAGGATTGCCTTGACAGGAATATGAAAGATTGGAACACGATAAAGGGCAGAATGAAAGACAATCTTTCGGACTTTATCTTCACAAAGACAAAGAGAAGTCCTATGATTTTGCCGATAATAATGGAATTATGACCGCCTGACAACAGTGCGGCTGTTTATAGAAATTCAGGAGCTTGGAAATGAAAAGTAACAACGGATTACAGATCATAATAAGAATAACGGTGTGCGTGACCATGCTTTCGTCGCTTATAGGTGCGTTTATGCTGCATTCTACTCCGTCTCACAGAGAGTCGGGCAGTGTGCTTATCATGGTGTCTGTGGCGGCGGCTGTGCTGTGGGTGCTTGAAGAAGTGGTTTTCCACAATCACACCCGCAAGTATGTAGCAAAGCTTTCTACATTGATCTCAAAGACGGAGAGAGACTCTCTCTTGAATTTTCCTGCTCCTGCCATAATAATCGACAGCGAAAATATCATCGTGTGGTATAACAGGCTTTTCGGCAGACAGGTCTACTCTGAGGAGGAAGCCTACGGCATTGATCTCACAGAGCTTATGAATATCGATATGGATAAGATATACACCTCCGACGGCGACCTTGTTTGTACTAATGCCCACTTTTACAAGGCAAAGGCTATACATACAGATACAGACGGCGAGCTTTCAATGGTCTATTTCAATGACGTTACCGATTATGTGGAGCTTGAATACGAGTTCAGAATGTCCCACAAGGCAGTAATAATCATAACAATAGATAACTTTGACGAGCTTATGTCAAATATCAGAGAGAGCGAAAAGGCTCACGTTGTTGTTGAGATAGAAAAGCTCATAGAGGAATTTTTGGAGAATACCACTGCGGTGTCAAAGAAAGTGGCAAGCGACAAGTTCTATGTTTATATGGAGGAGCGCCACCTTGCGCCTATAATCGAGCAGAGATTTAAGATACTTGAGCAGGCAAGAAAGATAGCTGTTGGCGAGCGTTCTAATCTCACATTGTCTATAGGCGTGGGCAGAGACGGTGCAAACCTTGCAGAAAGCGAGAAGTTTGCAAAGCAGGCTCTTGAAATGTGCCTTGGACGTGGCGGAGATCAGGCGGCAGTCAAGGAGGACGGCGAGTTCAAGTTCTTCGGCGGAATTTCTTCCGCTCCAGATAAGAACAACAAGACCCGTATCCGTATGGTGGCAAAGGCTATGCTGGAGCTTATCTGCAACCACGATAAGGTGCTTATAATGGGTCACAGGTTTGGCGACCTTGACAGCGTGGGCTCTGCAACAGGCTTCTGCTGTGCTATCAGAAATATGGTAAGAGAAGCATACGTTGTGGTAGATCCTGAGCAGAATTTGTCAAAAACGCTCATAAACTACATAAACGAAAACGAATCAGAACGTTATTACATAACTCCCCAGGAGGGTCTTGAAAGACTTGACGATAACACGCTTCTTGTGGTGACCGATACCCATAACCCTGCACTGGTGGAGTCAAAAGAGATACTTGCAAGGGCAAAAAATGTGGTAGTTATCGACCACCACAGAAGAATGGTGAATGGTATCGAGCCGACTATAATGTCGTTCTTAGAACCTAACGCTTCATCAGCCTGCGAGCTTGTGACGGCTCTTATCGAGTATTTCGGCGAGGATTCTAATATCACTGTCCATGCGGCGGAAGCTCTGCTTGCAGGAATAATGCTGGACACAAAGAATTTCGTTATGAAAACAGGCGTAAGCACTTTTGAAGCTGCGGCGTTTTTGAAGAAAAAGGGTGCTGATACGATAGCTGTCAAAAAGCTTTTTGCAAACTCTATCGAAACTTATCATCAGAAGTCCTCTCTTATCAACAGTGCTCACCTTTATAAAGAGTGCGCAGTGGCTTATACAGAGGAGAACTTCTCTGATATAAGGATAGCGGCTTCACAGGCGGCAGACGAGCTGCTTGGCATAACAGGCGTAAAAGCTTCGTTCGTTATCTATGAAACGAACGGTGTTATAAATATCTCTGCACGAAGCATGGGTGCTTGTAATGTGCAGGTCATCATGGAGTCTTTGGGCGGCGGCGGTCATCTTACTATGGCGGCAACTCAGCTCAACTGTTCAATGAACGAGGCGAGAAAACGCCTTGCAGACGCCATTGACGAATACTGGGAGAACAATTCTCAGGAATAATAAAAGAAAGGCAGTGTAAATTACTATGAAAGTTATTTTGTTAAAAGACGTAAAAGGTTCAGGCAAACAGGGAGATATCATCAATGTTGCAGACGGTTATGCAAGAAATTTCCTTATTGGAAAGGGTCTTGCACTTGAAGCAACGGCTAAAAATCTTAATGACCTTGCAGGCAAAAAGGCTTCCGCTCAGCACAAGATAGATGTTGAGACAGCCGATAACAAGGCTATCGCCGAGAAGATAAAGGACAAGGAAGTTTTGGTAAAGGCTAAGGCAGGTCAGGGCGGAAAGCTCTTTGGCGCTGTTACAGCAAGCGTTATATCTGATTGCCTTAAGGCTCAGTATGGCGTTGTTATCGAGAAGAAGAAGATAAATCTTACAGCCGAGATAAAGGCTTTCGGCGACTATACTGCACAGATAAAGCTCACACATGGCGTATCATGCAGCGTTAAAGTAAAGGTCGTTGAGGAGTAATCATGGCTGATAATTTCCGTGGGCTTACCACAGGAGCGACCCTTGGCAGGGAGCTGCCCTTTTCTCAGGAGGCTGAGGAAGCCGTTCTGGGCGGAGTTCTTCGTGACCCCTCGGTGCTTCCAAAGGTCATTGAGCTTCTAAAGCCTGAAAGCTTTTATCGTCCGCAGCACCAGCAGCTTTTCACCATAATCGTCAGAATGTTCACCACAGGCAGCAAAGAGGATCTTATCACGGTAATAAATGAAGCCGTCACAATGGGTATCTTTGAAACGTCTGCAATGGCAAAAAACTATCTGCTCGGTATTATGGAAATGGTGCCGTCAACGGACAATATCGAGAGCTACTGCAAGATAATCGAGGAAAAAGCAAGAGTAAGGTCGCTCATAAATGCCGCTAATCAGATACTTGAAAAGGCATATGACGGCGGCGAGGACTCGCAGACTCAGCTTGACGCTGCCGAGCAGTCTATCTTTGAGATAAGACAGGGCAGAGATGTTCAGGGTCTTACACGAATAAGCGACGTTATCGTTGATACATTCGAGCATTTGCAGGAGATATCAGGTCCTGACGCAGGTGAACATCTTGGCGCAAAGACGGGTTTCGGTCAGCTTGACGCTATCACAACAGGTCTTAACAGAACTGACCTTATCATTATCGCCGCCCGTCCTGCAATGGGAAAATCTGCATTTGCACTCAACATTGCGGTGAATACCTGCAAGGCGACAAAGCGTGACGTTGTTATATTCTCTCTCGAAATGGGTAAGGAACAGCTCGTGTCCCGTATGCTTGCTTCGGAAGCGCTTGTTAATAATACTCTGCTCAGGTCGGGTAATCTTGAACCCTCTGATTGGGAAAAGATAGCAGGTGCGGCGGACACGCTGTCACAGCTTCCTATATATTTTGACGACGGCGCAGGCTGCACGGTGCCGCAGATGAAAGCAAAACTCAGAAGAATGAGAAATTTGGGACTTGTTGTCATCGACTACATACAGCTTATGCAGTCAGCAAACAAAAATGCCAGCCGTGTTGAGGCGGTTTCTGAAATAACACGTTCCTTGAAGCTTATGGCAAAGGAGCTTAATGTGCCTGTTATCGCACTTTCACAGCTTTCCCGTAGCTCAGAGAAGCGTGACGATAAAAGACCTATCCTTTCAGACTTGCGTGAGTCAGGTTCTATCGAGCAGGACGCCGATATCATCATGTTCCTCTATCGTGACGCTTATTACAGCGATGAGGGCGACAAGTCGGTGGCTGAGTGTATAATTGCGAAAAACCGTCATGGACAGACCGATAAGGTACAGCTTGGCTGGATAGGCGAATATACCCTGTTCAGAGGTCTTGATTTCAGGAGAGATGATGAATAATTTTCTTAATAAGGTAGCTTTTACCATAGAAAAATTTCATATGGCAAATAAGAGCGAACGCTTGCTCGTGTGCCTCTCAGGAGGCGCTGACAGCGTTACGCTCCTTTTGTGTTTATATGAGCTGGGCTATGATATGTGCGCTTGTCATGTCAATCACCACCTCCGTGGGGAGGAAAGCGACAGAGATCAGCATTTTTGCGAAAAGCTCTGCGAAAAGCTTGGGGTCGAGCTGACAGTGTTCCATGCCGATGTTGTGGGCTATTGCAAGGAACATTCTGTATCCACCGAGGAGGGCGCAAGAAAGCTTAGATATGACTTTTTCGACAGTATCGGTGCAGACAAGATATGCACAGCACACAGCCTTTCGGATTGTCTTGAAACTGCTATTTTCAATCTTGCAAGAGGTACAGGTCTGAAAGGTCTTTGCGGTATACCGCCTGTGAGGGGCAATATCATAAGACCGCTTATAAACTGCACTCGTCAGGAAATAGAGGATTATCTCAAAGAGAGGGGACAGGATTTTGTCACTGACTCTACAAATCTTACTGACGATTATACCCGAAATAAGATACGCCACCTTGTTGTGCCGAGACTTGCGGAGCTTAACAGCTCGCTTTTCAGCTCATATTCCATGACGGCTGACAGGCTTAGAACAGACAGCGACTACCTTGAAAGTCAAGGGCTTGAAGCCTTTGAGAAAGCGGTCTTGCCAAAAGGCTATGACGCTTTGTATCTAAGACAGCTTCATGAAAGCGTCCGCCGCCGTGCTATAATGCACATTCTGGAAAAAGAGGGGCTTACTGTGAGCCACGACAGTATCGAGGATATCGATAGGCTGATACTTGATGTGGGCAAGGCGAACATCAAGGGCGGATTTTTTGCTGTCTGCTCCAAAGGAGTGCTGAGTTTTGCAAAGGGCGAAATGCTTGAAAACAGCACTTTCAGAAGCGTTAAAGCATGCGGCGAGGGCGTTTGTCAGTTCGGAGATAGGCAGATAGAGTTCAAAATTTATCCTTTTGACGGAAAAATCGCAAATGTTCATAAAAAGTTTGCAAACTGCTGTCTGGATTATGATAAAATAAAGGGTGAAATTGTTGTCGAAAATCGAAAAGAGGGCGAGAAGATACGCCTTGTGAACAGAGATTTTGACAGCGACGTGAGAAAGCTGGTGAACAAGTCATTCAGGCTTGAAGACAGGGGCAGTGCCGTGATATTAAAAGACAGCGAGGGCGTTGTTTTCGTTGAGGGAAGCGGTGCGGCTGAAAGGGTGAAGATAGACCCTGAAACTGTGAAAATTCTGGCTTTCACCATAAAGTGAGGTACATATCCTGAC
Source organism: uncultured Ruminococcus sp. (assembly GCA_937898375.1). Taxonomy (GTDB): domain Bacteria; phylum Bacillota; class Clostridia; order Oscillospirales; family Ruminococcaceae; genus Hominimerdicola. Next base: position 1,993 of record CALEJX010000246.1, on the reverse strand, counting down.
AAGTCGGAGCGGTTTTTTCCGTATGATTTTGTATTTTTCACTTTTCTGTCACATTGATAATATATAATCGGAAAGGTTGTTAGTTAATGAGCAATATATCGGTTCTTTATTCTGAGGAGGAACTTGCGGCGTCAGTTAAAAAGCTTGGGGCTGAGATAACTGAGGCTTACAAAGGAAGAAAGCTTCTTGTGGTATGCGTTCTTAAAGGTGCGTTCGTTTTTGCGGCTGACCTTGTAAGACGTATCGACAACGATATGCAGATAGCTTTTATCACTGCTAAAAGCTATGTTGGCACAAGCTCAACGGGCAATGTTTCCATTTCAGGCGACCATGATTTCATGGGTCTTGACCTGAGAGAGTGGGACGTTTTGCTGGTAGAGGATATCCTCGATACAGGAAGAACGCTTTGCGAGCTTAAAAAGAGGTTTGCGTCAATGGGTGCGCCAAGCGTTAAGATAGCTGTAATGCTTGATAAGCCGTCAAGACGAGTTGCAGACATAGCCCCTGATTTCAGATGTTATGAGATCGAGGATAAGTTCGTTGTGGGCTGTGGTCTTGATTATGACGAGAGATACAGAAATCTTCCTTTTATAGGTATAGTTTCCGAGTAAGGAGTCAAATATAATATAGAACAAAAGGTTGTGATCGATTGAAAAACAATAATAACGGAAAGACGCTGTTGATCTATCTGCTGGTATCAGTTGCTATAATCTGCGGATTGGTCTATATGCTCACAAGCATGAGCACGAAATCATCTGACAAAAAGTATTCGGAGATAATGGAACAGTTTGACAGCTTGAACGTTTCACAGTTCGAGCTTGACCTCGGCTCAGGACAGCTAAAGTATAAGCTTAAGGGCGAGGATAAGATCTACAGTTACACTGTGCCGAATGTTTCACTGTTTGCAAATGAAGTCCTTGGCGGCGAGGACGCTGAGAACTATCGTAAGAAATACAATGCAGAAAATCCTGATGATCCTTTGCAGTATAATCTTATACCGATATCGGATAACAGCTTCTGGCTCAATCTGATACCGACGCTGCTTATGCTGGGCGTTATGATATTCTTCTTTGTGTTCATGATGAAGAACGCAGGCGGCGGAAAGATGTCATCTTTTGGAAAAACAAATGCCAAAATGGCGCCGAGCAGCAAGAAAGCCACCTTTGATGATGTTGCAGGTGCAGACGAGGAAAAGGAAGAGCTTAAGGAGATCGTTGATTTTCTCCGTGACAATAAGAAATATACCGAGATCGGTGCGAGAATACCTAAAGGCGTGCTGCTCCTTGGCCCTCCGGGTACAGGTAAAACACTTCTTGCAAGAGCCGTTGCAGGCGAAGCAAAAGTTCCGTTCTTCTCAATTTCAGGTTCTGACTTCGTCGAGATGTTCGTCGGTGTCGGTGCTTCAAGAGTAAGAGACCTTTTTGAGCAGGCTAAGAAAAACGCTCCTGCTATCATCTTCATAGACGAGATAGACGCAGTGGGCAGACAGAGAGGTGCAGGTCTTGGCGGCGGTAATGACGAGCGTGAGCAGACCCTTAACCAGCTTCTCGTTGAAATGGACGGCTTTGAGGATAACGATTCTGTTATCGTTATGGCTGCCACAAACAGACGAGACATTCTTGACCCTGCACTTCTCCGTCCGGGCAGATTTGACAGACAGATACTTGTGGGCTATCCTGACGTAAAGGGCAGAGAAGCTATACTGAAAGTTCACACAAGAAATAAGCCGCTGGCTCCTGACGTTGATCTTGAAACTATCGCAAAGTCAACAGTTGGTTTCACAGGCGCAGACCTTGAAAACCTTGTAAATGAGGCTTCACTCCTTGCGGCAAGAAAGAACAAAAAGGCTATCACTAAAGACGAGCTTGAAGAAGCTTCTATCAAGGTGGTTGCAGGTCCTGAAAAGAAGTCCAAGGTCATTTCCGAGGACGAAAAGAAGCTTACAGCTTATCACGAGGGCGGTCACGCACTCTGCACATACTACAGCAAAACG
>CALEJX010000245.1 GCA_937898375.1 uncultured Ruminococcus sp. | reverse complement strand
TGGGAACGCTCATGCCTGCGGATTATCTCCCTGTGGCTCAGCTTTCCGACCAGTGTGTGAGTATTTTCAAACTTGCCCTTGTTCAGCTTTTGCAGGCGCTTGGCAAGTTTCACGAAAGGGAAGTAGACGTTGATTGGGCGAGCGTGTTCATGCCTGCAAGATTTTTAAGGCAGACGGAAGCCCCGAGAATTGCGGCGGATTATTGCGATAAGTTCGGCGTGAAGTATGAGCGTGTCTGCTTTGAACTGTCCCCTGATGTGCTTGATGAAACTGACAGCACGGCGGCGGATAACGTGGCTCTTATGAGAAGACAGGGCTTTCATTTCCTGCTCACAGGCTTCGTCAGGTCTGGGTTTAAAATGCTGAAAACAGCTGAGTTCAAAGTGGATAATATCATGCTTGACGACTCAGTGGCTCAGGTACTTGGAAAGAGCGACAGGTACGATACCTGCGTAAGTTCTCTGCTGAACTTTGTTTTTGACCTTAATGCTGAGGCTGTGGCTGACGGCGTTGCTGACGATAAGCAGGTGAAACAGCTAAGCGGTATGCAGTGCCTTTACTATTCAGGAGATAATGCAGGAAAATATGTAGCGGAAAAAGACGTCCGCAATAGAAATGAGTAATAAACGGGTGATACGGTTTTGGACGGTAAAAACATAGATAAAAATACAAAAGTAGTCGATACCCTGACACTTCGCAGGACCGCCAAGGAAGCTAAACATTATGTGGTATTGATGAAAATGCTTAAAATACTTGCCATTATACTTATCGCTATCGTGGCGGCGGCCTATGCGGTGTCTTATTTTTACGACAAGTACGGCAGTTTTACAGTTAAGATAAGCAAGTATGACATGATAAATCAGGGGCTTACCCTTTCGGAAACGCCTGACTATACCACCAGCAATTCTAGGCTCAATGCGGATATCCTCTATGATATGACAAATATCAGCGGCGAAGATTTCCCTGATAATATCGACAAGATAAACGGCAGTCATAACGGCGAGGGGTATATAGCATATACTTTCTATCTCATAAATTCTGGTAAAGATACCCTTAGCTATGACAGCGAAATGACTATCGAAAACGTCACAAACGGCGTTGACGAGGCTATCAGAGTGGAACTTTTCGTGAATGGAGAGAAAACTGTTTACGGCAAAACAAAGTCTGACGGAAGCGGTATGGAAAGCGACTGCGATAAAGAGTTCGCTTCGTCCACCGAGGTCATGAAAGACCGCCGTGAAAAGCTTGGTCCTGGTGAGAAAGACAAGTATACAGTAGTCATATGGCTGGAGGGTAATGACCCTGATTGTGTTGACAAGATAATCGGCGGCACAATGAAGCTTGGCATGAATTTCAAGATCGTTGAAACAACATAAAGAATTAGAAGGGAGGAAACTTCGGTTCGTCCGAGGTTTGAAACTATGAAAAAAGTACTTAAGATCGTTTTTGATGTTATTGCGTGGGTGGTGCTTATTTTTGCACTGCTTATAACAATACTCGTGTTCTCGTCTGATAAGAACAACGGCACGGCAAGTCTGCTGGGATATATCTCGCTCACTGTCGAGTCGGATTCAATGAAGCCGACTTTCAAAAAAGACGACCTTATCATCTCAAAGGAGATAGACGATATCAATTCTTTGAAAAAGGGCGACGTTATCACTTTCTGGACTCTCATAGACGGCAAAAAGGTAAAAAATACCCACCGTATCGCAGAGGTGCTCAACGATAACGGCACTGTAGGTTTTATTACACGAGGCGACGCTAATAACGCAGACGATACATACACTGTTTATGCAGGCGATATAATCGGTCAGTGGAATGGTGCAAAAATAGGCGGCTTTGGCAAGGTAATGGATTTTCTCAGAACAAAAACGGGATTTTTCATTTGCATACTTTTGCCAATAGCACTGTTTTTCCTGTTTGAGCTTTATAAGCTTATCGCAACCATAATTGAGATAAAGCGTCCTGCTATCACAGAGAGCGACGAGGAAGAAATAAAGAGACGTGCAGTTGAGGAATATCTTGCACAGCAGAAGAAAAAGGAAGAGGAAGATACACAGTAGGAGAAAAGCGACGAATAACTGCTGCTTGGGTGATACATTATGAACGGATTTCTGAAATGGTTTTTTGTTTTCATGTCGTCAATGCTTGCGGGCTTTGGACAGATCTTCAAGGGTCTGTGGAACGGCATAAAACAGATCTTCAACATAAAAAACTACATAAGGATATTCAAGACTTACTCGACGGACTTCGGTGCGCTGGGCTGGGTGCTTTCTGTGCTTGCGATAGTTGTTGTTGCGGCTATCTTTGCGCTTATTATCTTTATGATAGTCCTTGCGGTTAGAAAGTACATAAGATTTAGACACTCAATTGTCAGCAATGAGGATCTTATCGAGGAGATATCCGACCTACAGCGTCAGGTGGTCAAAATGACCAAGGAAAAAGACGAGATAATGGCAATGAAAGTGGCTCAGCTTGGTATCTATGACAACACAGCTCTTGCGGAGGGCGAAGCCAAGCTTGCAGAGGGCGAGCAATTGCCTGCACAGGGCGAAGCTCAGACCACTGTAGACGGCGTTGTTCAGACAGCAGACTGCCGTTTTTCAAAGCTTATCGAGGTGGACAACTTCTACAAGACCTACGAGCCGCCTGCTTATAATAATGACATCACCCTTAGCGGCATTTGCGAAGCATACAGAAACTTTGCCTGCTCCAGAATGCACCTTTATTATGACATAAAAACTATTAGACTTTTCATTGCAGGTATGGCTTCCACAAAGCTTATTATCCTA
>CALEJX010000244.1 GCA_937898375.1 uncultured Ruminococcus sp. | reverse complement strand
TGTATATATCGCTCCGACTGCCACAACTGCACGGACGATTTGCCACACCTTGCCGCTGACTGCCCACGGGCATTGCCCAGTAAAAAGCGAGCCTGCCTGACATCACATCAGACAGGCTCTTGTGAAACACATTTAATGAGTTTGATCAGCTTTCCGGATAATCAATTCCATTCTCATCAAGTATCTCTATGAGTTTATCGATGTATCCCCGCAGCCGCTGTATCTCGATCCAGTTGCCGTGACACAAGGCATCTGCCTCTTCCAATTCACGGAGGGTAAGCTCATAATCCTCCCATTTAAGACACTTGTGATCCTTGCTGAAGGCACAATAGTTATCCATCACGGCTCAGCTCCTTCCGCCAGACCATGCCGCTTTCTCATGGAGACTTCACCGTCGATCATGATGTCATAGGCATTGTTGACTATCCTGTCAATTATCGCATCGGATATCGGGCTGTCGTTTTCGGGATCGGAGTTGATACGATCGTACCAGCCTTCCGAATGATACTGCGTGCAGAATATCATAGAACGTTCGATCCTAGCTTCAATGATCTCTAAAAGATTGAAAGCATCGTTCACTGTCAGCTTGCGTATAAGCCACTCGTCCAGTATCAGCAGATCAACCTTCTTGTATGCTTTGATGACCTTGCCAAATTCATTGTTGGTCCTTGCTATCGTAAGTTCATCGAGAAGATCCGGCAGTCTTATGTAACGAACAGTCTTGAACTTTCGGCAGGCAGCGTTTCCGAGTGTGCAGGCGATGTAGGTCTTGCCATTTCCGGACGCACCCTTAAGAATGATATGCCGTCCCTTATCAACGTAGTTGCAGGTCGCAAAACGAAGCATTTTACCCTTGTCAAGATGTCTGTCCTCAATATATTCGATACCCTCGATCGTTGCATTTGCATCTGAAAAACGAGCGTTTCTTATGTACCTGTCGAGCTTGTTGTTCTGCCTGCGATCCCATTCGGCATCGACCAATAACGTCAAACGATCTTCAAAACCAAGCTGCTTGTAGCTGTCGGAATCTTCAAGCTGACGTTCCAACTCACTTGCCAGAGCATTCATTTTCATGGCTCTTAAGCGTTCAATAGTACTGCTGATCATCTGTCGCCACCTGCCTTTCTCCAGTAGGCAGCGCCTCGTGTGATGCCGTATTTATTACTGTTATCACTGACCTCAACTGTCTTTTCAGACTCCTTGCTGTTCTTCAACAACGTTGTTATCGTGCGGATCGACGGAAATGATGAAAACGCCAGCATTCGCTCACAAGCGGCTTCGAGTTTCTTTTTGCCGTAACGCTTGCCAAGCTTTGTGAGACTCACACAAGTCTTGTAACCCTGCTCAGGAATACTTCCGTCGGTCAGAAAAAGCTTGACGACTTCTTCAGTGTATTTACCGACAGTTGCTGCCCATTTCTTGAATTCATCGGCATTGCAGTTAAGATATTCACGGTGATTGGATGGCATATGCTCAGGCTTAGTAACTGGCTGAACGCTGTACTTATCAAGTCTTTTGTGTGATGTCATTCGGCTGCCTTTGAAATATACCTCGACAAGATCTTTGGTAAGTCTTATCTGCACCTTTTCACCGATCAGATCGAATGGTACGGAATACTTGTTAAGTCCGTCCGAGATCAAATATTCATTCCCTACCTTTTGCTGTTTCCAAACAGAAGGCTCATAAGGACGTTTCGGAAGAGGCAGCATAAATTCTTTTTCTTCTGAAAGATATGCTTCTCTTCGGCTGCCGGGACGTTTTTGAAAAGGCTTGGCGTTGATGATTTCGAGCCTTTTGGAAACAGCGTCTTTTACCTCAGCAAATGAGAAGAACTTTTGCTCACGCAAAGCAGCGGTTATCCAGGTCGTTGAAAAGCCTACCGAGCGCTCTACAAGTCCCTTATCCTGTGGTTTACGAACACGGGCAGGCACAATAGCGGTGCCGTAATATTCGGCAAGTTCACGATAGCTTTCATTCAGCTGTGTTTCATAGCGTGTGTTAGCTGTAACACCCGTTTTGAGATTATCCGGGACAAGCACTCTGGTCACACCACCAAAATATTCATATGCGTGAACGTGACACATCAGCCAATTCTCCTGCTTCATATCAGTGCAGGCTTCGACGTAGAGATAGCTGCTGCAAGGCAAAGCCGCAACAAACAGGTAAGCCTTGTACTCCTCTCCGGTAATGCTGTCAAAGTACGGAATAGTACCGCCGGCCCAATCTACCTGCATAACATCTCCCGGTTTATGAGTGACGCGCATTGTAGCCTTAGTGATACGAGCCCAGCGACGGTATTTATCACCAAACTGTGTACTCATGTATGGCATTTCACCGTTAGCGTAAGCACGCTCGCAGTACTCCTGCCAGAGCAGTGTGAGAGTAACGCCTTTCTTTGAGAGCTCACGATGGATGTGATCGAAGTCAGGTTCTGCATAATGACTTCCTGCAGTTTTCCTTTCCGGATAGAGCAGCTTCTCAAGTTCGACATTAGTTACATCGTCATCAACAGGCCATTCGATACCGCGTTTTTCAGCGAGCTCCAGAACATTCTTTACAGTATGATGAGAATGCCCCACGCTTGCAGCTGTCTGCCTCAAGCTATATCCCATGTTGGTAAGCCTGAGTATCTTTTTGTAGTCCACCATATGATAGACCTCCTTGATATGTAGTCACGTTATTGACGTGCTATATCAAGTATATCATATTTTACTGGGCAATGCCCGTGGGCAGTCAGCGGCAAGGTGTGGCAAAATGTCCGTGCAGTTGTGGCAGTCGGAGCGATATATACA
>CALEJX010000243.1 GCA_937898375.1 uncultured Ruminococcus sp. | reverse complement strand
TTATGCGTTTAAATTTATTTGCGAGATTTTATTGGTGGCTTTGTACGGTGTTGCCCTAAAAATATCTTTCCAGTAGGTAGCTTTGCTTATATGTTTGACTACATCAAGCGGCAGATTTTCGTAGTCTACATCTACAGCGCAGGCGGCTATCGGTATGAAAACCGAAAGCAAAAATGCTGTAAATGCCGAAAACAAAAGCTTGTATTTTTTTGAGGTTTTTATCTCCATGATTATCTCCTTTCTTTTCGGTATTCTGCAATGACATATTCGTGATATAGCATTGCAGAACACCGAATTGGTGTCCTGTTCGTGTTATGCAAACATTCCTGCAACTATACCTGCGCCATAGCAGCCGATAGCGATACCGACAAGTATTCCGCCGCCTGTTGACTTGAGCTTGTCCACCCAGTTGCGTCCGCCTGAGATGACCATGATAGCGAGTATGATCACCGCAATAGTAGCAACTGTTTTCAAACCTTTCTGCAGGTTTGTCGCAAAGTTATCACCAAATGTGAAAAAGTTTGTCCAGCCGTCATTGTCGGCTGCAAAGGCATTTACAGAGCAAAATGCCGCAAGGATCGCAGTTGTAATAGCTGCCGAGATGTTTTTAGTGATCTTTTTTACTTTCATAAGATTACTCCTTTTCTTTTCAGCGTGTTTTACGCTGCCTATTATATGAAGCCGACATCTGACGGCTTACATTCTTCCTGTGTTCTGTGACTTTGCACAGATATTCATTGTAGTCCTTTCCGCAGTTTTCAGGCACTGCATAGACATTGACCTTGTACCCTTGTGCGGAATATTTCTCAAGATATTTTGCAGAAGCTGTTCGCCCAGCCTCGTCCCGATCCAGACAGAAAGATATTTCTTTTATTTTCGGATGAGTCGTCAGATATGTACTTAGGGCAACATCAGCTGTTCCACCAAGAGCAAGCCTTGTGTGCCGCTTCCAGCTGTTTTTCCAATCCGCTATGCCCATATCCTTTGACCGCTGCATATTGAGCGTTGCATGACTGAGAGCGTCTATTGGAGCTTCAAAGACAAAGAGATGTGTTTCACAGGTGCCGTCCATGCGGAAACCATACATTTTGTTTGAGCCGCCCGCTTCACCCTTGTATGGCTTACCATTTTCGGGAGTATATGTTCCTCTGAGCATTGCATACTTAGGCTGACCGTTGTCATCTTTTCCAACAAACACACAATTTCCACGCTTATCTTCATAGAGCAATTCGTTTTTCACGCAATAGTTTATTACTTCAAGGTCTATACCGCGCTTCTTCATCAAGTAGGCATATACACGTGAGTATTTGCCCTCTGTTCTTTCAGGCAGCTTTAATTCCTTTGGCTTTTGTGGCTGTTCGTCATTCCGAAAAGAATAGCTTCTCTGTGTATATTGTCCTCTGGTAAGTGACGCCATTGCTTGCTGCCATGAGTAACCCTCACTTTTCATCAGAAAGTCAATGCAGGTAGCACCGCTTATATTCTGGCTGTACCAGGTCCAGCCTTTGCCGTCTTTAAAAACCCTCAGCGAGTCATGTTCTCTGCATTTCCATTCACTTCCGCACTTTTCAAAGCTGAAGCCTGTAACAGAGGAGATGACTTCACAGGTTGACATATTTCGTGCGTCCTGTATCTGTTCGTCAGAGAAACGTGTCCCAGGGATAAAAACACTCATAAGCAGTTGCCCCCTCGCTGTTCGTAGTGTCTGAGTATCGTCTGCTGTTCTTTTTCGGGCAGCAGAGCTATAGGCTTCGGCTCTGCGTCAGCGAGATGTTCGCCTAAAATATAAATGCTGCTGTCTGAGTCCTGGTAAAAAAGCTTACCTGGGTGATCTGACAACAGCATTATTATCTTTCCACAGCAAAAATCAACGACCTTGTTGTTTATGGGCGGTGATGACGCCTTTTCATTTTTATACATGGTTTATCCCTCCTATCTGTTCATTCCTTTATCTTTGTTTATACCATTATTGCGGTAGAGCTTCACCTGCGGTACTGGCTGCTGAAGCGTCTGCATTGCCGTCAATTCTGGTAAAAGCTTCTTGTTTGTGTAGTCTAGATCTGTGCAGCGGTCAAGAAACGGTCCGAAAGTAGATACTATCGTAACATTGTCTGGAGTCAGAATACTTATGCTCTGTTGTGTTGCATTTGCTTTGTATATAGCAGCTGCAACATTCTTCGGACTGTTTTGTATAGCATATTCATTGCCACCCATAACGGCTTTTACATACGGAGCGTTCTCAATTCTCATTATTATCACCTGCTTTTAGGAGGTCGTTTACACCTTGTCTGAAACTGCCTGGATTTTTGTATTGAGTCTGCATATGCTTTATCAAGATAACCTGTATCAATGCCATGCTGTTTACAACCTCGTTTTATTCCCTCAAGATATGCTTGCGTTGGCGGAGATATAGCGAAATCAGGTTTATTCATTATGTAGACCAATGAGGCACGTTCTACGCCGCCGACTTTTACATTCACAAGCTCTTTTCGGTAGTATGACGGATATCCCTCATATCTGTCGAGGTTTTTCCAATCCTGCGGAGCGATCTCCCACAAAACAACGGGAGTCTTTGCGCCTTTGTCCTTAACTATAGTTGCGTGCTGATTGAATTGAAGCCTGTAGTCCTCAATGTAGCTTGTAGACACTACCTTTGAATTAGGACATCTGTATCTCATCTGTTCAAGATCCATGTTGCTTCCATAAGCACAATAAAGGTTGCCGATCTGTTCTCTTAACTCAATTTCTTTCAGCGCCTGCTCAAAGCGGTCAGCCGTTTTGTATTCCTTGACCATATCCATTATTTCAAATGCCTCAAGGTCATTATCATTGAAATATTGCTGATACATAGCGCCCATTCTGAAAGCATTTACTGCTATATCGTCATTGTTGCTTATGCTGTCAAGGTATTCACGGTTAAACAGTGAGATACTGCTGCTGTCACGCTCTATACGCTCACAGACCATTTCCTCGGCTTTTTCATACGCTTGTTCGAGATATTCCACTGGCAAGCCATTTTCTATATATCCATTCTCTATTCGCTGATAATATTCCTCTGTTGGCGTGTTGTAGTCTTTTGAATTGACCATGACATATGCCATACCAGAAACAATTTTGTCTTTGCATTTCACATCAACAGCTATTTTCTTGTATTTGTGAGGATAGCCCTCAAACTTATCAAGTGATCTTTCATCCGAAGAAGAAAGCTTCCAGAGCAGGGCAGGGGCTTCTTCACCATGCTTTTTTTGGAGCGTTGCCACCTTATTGAATGAAAGCTCATAGTCCTGCACCATGCCTGTTGCATATATCTCAGCGTCGGGACAGCGGAACTTCATCTGTTCGGTATTGATATTGCTTCCGTATGCTACATATATCTTATACTCCTCATTCTTTTTCGGCTGTTCTTTTGGCGTATTATCAGGGGAGAAGAAAAGCTTCATCAGCTCGTCATATTCTTCATCAGTTATCATATTATCCCTCCTTGACCCTACCACGTGTGGTAGGACATTTTATCTGCTTCTGTTTGGAGTGTTTCTTCGTCTTGCAGGCTGTGAAACAGTGTTTTCTGCTTCTCTTGCTTGTTGTGTCTGCCGTGTGGAAAGCAGATCTTCAATAGAGTTTTCCTGCCCATTGTGACTGATACCAAGGACAGAGAATATGTTGTTTCGCTCATCTGGAGTAACGCTTTCATCATCACGGACGTTTTCAAGCAGCATAACTATCCTTTCTCTTAGAGTAAAAGAGTTATCATTTCTGACCTCACGATCTGGAGAATGGATGATACTACTTATTGTTATTGCCTCAGGATCAGGTGAGGCGGCTCTCATATCATTGAGACGTGCAGCGATTTGTTGTGCTTGCTGTTCTCTTATCCGCCGTCGCTCCATAGCTGCCGCTTTATCTTTCCAATCCTTTGCACCCTCAAGATTTTCAAGAAGATATTTTCTCGGAACTTTGAACTCGTCGCCGTTAAGTCCTATGCGTATGAGCCATGTGCGGAAAGTGTAGCACTCATTACTTGACTGTGTTTTATGTACAGCGGCGCTGCGTTGATTAAGAGCCTGGGCGGTGACAGCCTGTGCAAACCTTACATATGTGCGAACTTTTCCTGCATTGGTAGTTGAGTTGAAACAGCGAAACTCAACTGTTCCTTTTGTAAAGTATGCGTGAAGATTGAGCGCTCTGTAACGAGAGTGGTTATAGTGGGCATTACGGCTTTCATATCCGTCGGTGTTTCTGTAC
>CALEJX010000242.1 GCA_937898375.1 uncultured Ruminococcus sp. | reverse complement strand
CCCGCCCAAAGTGATAAAATTTGTCTTATCACAAATTTATGCAGGCGAACAAAGACGGGCGAACACTGTTCGCCCCTACGCACAAAAAAGGGCGGATATCCTCCGCCCTTAGCATTATTTCATCTCTACTTTTTCGCTAGGCTTTTCGTCCTTGCTATTGTCATGCTCTATCCTGTCACGATGAGTTTCAAGAGGAGCTGAGTCCTTTACGCCCTCTGTGGCTTCTGGTATAAAGCAGGTCTTTACCGTCATAAAGAATATTCTTATGTCAAGCATGAGCGACTGATGTTCTATGTACATAAGGTCAAGCTTCAGCTTGTCATAAGGAGTGGTGTTATACTTTCCCATTACCTGCGCATAGCCTGTAAGTCCAGCCTTGACTTTCAGCCTGTATTTAAACTCAGGCATTGTCTTTTCATACTTCTGTGCAATTTCAGGTCTTTCAGGTCTAGGCCCTACAAATGACATATCGCCCTTTAATATGTTTATAAGCTGCGGAAGCTCGTCTATCCTCACTTTTCTTATAAACTTTCCTATAGGAGTGATACGGCTGTCATTTTTCTTTGCAAGTGTCGCACCGCTTTTCTTTTCGGCGTCAACTATCATGCTCCTGAATTTGTATACCTTGAACACCCTGCCCCCTGTTGTGAGCCTTTTCTGAGAATAAAGCACAGGGCCGCCGTCATAAGCCTTTATTGCAATCGCCGTCACTATCATGAACGGCGAAGCGATAACAAGCGCCGCCGCCGACAGCAAAATGTCAAGCACTCTCTTTATCGCACGCTGTTCCCAGCGCAAGCCGTCATTTCTCGCCAGCAAAAGGGGCGTATCGAAAAGGTGGAAATCCTCCGCACCTCTCACTATAATATCCGACAGCTTAGGGTTTATATAAGTCCTGATAGAATTTTCAAATGTAAATTTCAAAAGCTTGTTTCTAAGGTCATTTGGGATATCCGAGATTATAACAGCCTCGTGCTTTAGTATCTCACGCTCGATATCCTCAAGGCTCTCATCACAGCTTATAGAAGCGCATATCCTGTATTTGTCATTTCTCACGCTCATTTTTGAAACAAGATATTTTGCGTTCTTGTTTCCGTAAACGATTATCATTCGCCGTGGAGGGTATACCGCCTGATATATCCAAGTGAAAACGTAGCTCCACACAAAAGCTATGACCACCTGAATGACCGTCATAACAAGTATCGGCGCAACATTCAATCTGCCTCGACCGATAAGGGAAACAAGTATAAATTCTATAAAATTCGCACCCAGCACACCCAGCACCTGCGAGCCGAAAAGCCCCGTGAACTTATCATATCCAAGGCGGAAGCCGTTAAAGGTCTTTGCCATTGCCATATAAAGCACCGCATAGATAGCCACCATAAGAATGTTACCATTATGCCAGAACGGGTCACGCATTGCCTTGTTGTAATAGTTGTTCCAAACAGTGTCAAAGCACTTCATAAAGGCACAAATTATAACAAGGGCGCTGAGATAGTTGAGTATCTTTTTGAACTGATCTCTGTTATTCAACAAAAAACCGCCTTTCTCTGCTGTTTTTGTTATCTTCTCAATGAGTAAAGTATAGCATACTTTTCGCCAATAATCAAGCGTTACACACAATTTTCACCGACTGCCACCTTTTTCAGCCTGATT
>CALEJX010000241.1 GCA_937898375.1 uncultured Ruminococcus sp. | reverse complement strand
GGTTTTCTCGCCGTTTATTGAGATATACCCCTCGTCAGCAGCGTCAATGCCGCCAATAATGTTCAGAAGTGTTGATTTTCCTGAGCCTGACGGTCCGAGAAGCACGCAGAACTCGCCTTTCTCTATTTCGATGTTGATACCCTTAAGCACTTCAACTCTGCTCTCGCCCTCACCAAAGTGCTTTTTTATGTTCTTTATTTCAAGAAACACATTCATACCCCTTTCCAACTATTCATTTTGCGGTCTTGCCGCTTTTTTACGTCATATTATACAATTTTGTAAGCCTGAACTTACTTTCCATCGTGGTTATTCACAACTAACTCATGGATTTGATAAATCCCGCCGAAAAGGGCGGGATCTACCGATATGAATATTGCTAATTTAGCCGTTTGTCGTGCTTTGCAGAGCAAAGCTTACGAGCTTATCGAGAGCGTCCTCAGAGATCTGAGAAACGATAGCCACCGAGTCGTTCTCGGCATTTTTTCTCTCAACGCCCACACAGTTTTCAAGAAAGTCCTGAAGGATCACGCTTGGAGTATAAAGCTCATTAGCTGCCTTTATGCCCTCAGATGTTAATGTGATCTCACGGTAAGGCTCTTTGATTATATAGCCCTCGTCTATGAGCTTCTGGGTCATCTTGACGGTGCTTGCCTTTGTCACGCCCAAAACAGAAGCAACCTCTGTGGACTTGACAGGTCTGCCGTTCTGACCCAGTCTGTATATGGCAAATAAATACCTTTTCTGTGATTTAGTCAGCATTTTGATGACCTCCCCGAAGTTTTTTATGCAGTATCTTATCAGGATTTGTGGCAGTGAGAAGAATTTGGACAACAGCCGCAGCTGCCGCCGCAGGAGCTTTTGCCCTGCTTCTTATCCTTTACGAGTTTGTAAATGATAGCTGCCACGATAACAGCAAGAATCACTGCAACCAGTATCGTACCGCCTACTGTGTCCATAATTATCCTCCCAACTGTTTATGCAAGATCAGTGATGATATTTGCTTTCTTTATTAAGCCTTTGCGCCTACTGTAATGTCCTTATCAAGCTTTGTGCTTTCCTTGTATGGTCTAACGAGCATGTAGATGATAAGAGCGATAAGAGCTATAGCAACTATAAGACCGATAACATTTACCTTACCTGTGAAGAGGTTGCCGAGCTGATTTACGATAAGTGAGATAACGTAAGCGAAACCGCACTCATAACCGATAGCAAACCAGAACCACTTTCTGCTGTTCATCTCACGCTTGATAGCTCCCATTGCTGCGAAGCAAGGTGCGCAGAGGAGGTTGAAGATAAGGAATGACATACCTGAGATAGCTGTGAATGAAGCACCGATAGCAGAGTAAACAGAGCCGTCTCCGCCGCCGTAAAGGATACCCATTGTACCAACGATGTTCTCCTTAGCAACAAGACCTGTAACAGCTGCAACAGTTGCCTGCCAGTTGCCCCAGCCAAGAGGTGCGAAGATCCAGCAGATAGCCTTACCGATATGAGCAAGGATACTGTATTCCATTTGGTCTTCTGTGAGCATACCGAATGAACCGTCTACCCAACCGAAGTATGAAGTGAACCATACGAAGATAGTTGACAGTGTGATGATAGTACCAGCCTTCTTAATGAATGACCAGCCACGCTCCCACATTGATCTGAGTACGTTGCCTACTGTAGGGATATGGTAAGCAGGAAGCTCCATAACGAATGGTGCTGGGTCGCCTGCGAACATCTTTGTCTTTTTCAGCATGATACCTGAAATGATTATAGCTGCGATACCAATGAAGTATGCGCCTGTTGCTACCCAAGCAGAGCCGCCGAAGATGGCGCCTGCGATCATTGCGATAAATGGCGTCTTAGCACCGCAAGGGATAAATGTTGTTGTCATGACAGTCATACGTCTGTCACGCTCGTTCTCGATTGTTCTTGAAGCCATGATACCTGGGATACCACAACCTGTACCGATAAGGATAGGAATGAATGACTTTCCTGAAAGACCGAACTTTCTGAAAATTCTGTCCATTACGAATGCGATACGAGCCATGTAACCGCAAGCCTCAAGGATAGCAAGGAGAATGAAGAGTACAAGCATCTGTGGTACAAATCCGAGAACCGCACCAACACCGGCTACGATACCGTCAAGGATAAGACCCTTGAGCCAATCTGCGCAGTTCACTGCGTCAAGACCTTTTTCAATAAGAACAGGGATACCAGGTACCCATACACCATAATCTGCTGGATCTGGGTCAGCGAAGTTATACTTCTCAGCAGCCGCTACAGCAGCTTCCAGGTCAGCATACTTAGCTGTCTCTGTTGTTTCTTCAAGTGTTTCCTCGTCCTCTACTGTGTATTCAGCAGTTGCGGACTTGTCAACTGTAGCAAGGAGATTGTCGGCTGTTGCCTTTGCAGCGTTAACATCAAAGTCATCAGCTTCGTTGTCGATAGCCTCGCCGCCCTGCTGTTCAATAAATGCGTTGATTATGTCAAGTGAGCTGCCATATTCATCAGCAGCGTCCTCAGCGTCAGAAGAACCTATACCGAATAGGTGCCAACCGTCGCCGAAGAGTCCGTCGTTCGCCCAGTCAGTTGCAGCAGATCCTACTGTTACCATTGAGATATAGTAAACAAGGAACATAACAACCGCAAAGATCGGGAGACCGAGCCAACGGTTCGTAACGATCTTATCTATCTTATCTGAAGTTGTAAGACCGCCCTGATTTTTCTTCTTATAGCAATCTTTGATTATAGAAGCTATGTAGATGTATCTCTCATTTGTGATGATACTCTCTGAGTCATCATCCATTTCCTTTTCAGCAGCGCAGATATCCTTTTCGATATGAGCCTTTACCTGCTCAGACATACCAAGCTGTTCGATGACCTTTTCATCTCTCTCGAATATCTTGATAGCGTACCACCTCTGCTGCTCCTCAGGAACATCATTAAGGAAAGCTTCCTCGATATGAGCGATAGCGTGTTCAACAACGCCATTGAATGAATGCTGTGGTACCATTGGAACTTTCGACTCAGCTGCCTTTACAGCAAGCTCAGCAGCTTCCTTGATACCCGTACCCTTAAGAGCGGATATCTCGCATACCTGACAGCCAAGCTCCTTAGCAAGCTGATCTACATTGATCTTGTCGCCGTTCTTCTTAACAACGTCCATCATGTTGATAGCAATTACAACAGGGATACCAAGCTCAACAAGCTGTGTTGTAAGATAAAGGTTTCTTTCGAGGTTTGTTCCGTCGATGATATTGAGGATAGCGTCCGGACGCTCGCTTATAAGATAGTTTCTTGCAACTACTTCCTCAAGTGTGTAAGGTGAAAGTGAGTAGATACCAGGAAGGTCCATGATAACTACGTCTTTGTGACCCTTGAGCTTACCTTCTTTCTTTTCAACGGTAACGCCCGGCCAGTTACCTACGAACTGGTTTGAACCTGTGAGAGCGTTGAAAAGAGTTGTTTTACCGCAGTTAGGGTTACCTGCGAGAGCAATTTTTATCTCCATACGATTCGATCCTTTCAGAATTTCGGCACTCTGATATATCCTCATTTTCTGAGTACACATCAGCTCTGCCGATGAAATTTTTGCTGTTTGTCTGAACTATGCATCAGACTGTTTCGATCATCTCAGCGTCAGCCTTTCTGAGCGAAAGCTCATAGCCTCTAACTGTTACTTCGATAGGGTCACCCAAAGGTGCGACCTTTCTTACATGGACTTCGACACCCTTTGTGATGCCCATATCCATGATCCTTCTCTTTACAGCACCAGTGCCGTTGAGCTTCTTCACGGTAACTGTTGAACCGATCTTAGCTTCTTTCAGTGTTGCCATAATCTGATCCTCCTAACTATACAAAATATCTTCAAACATATTTTCTATGGCTTGACCGCCATATGTTTCCTATACCATTATCTTCGCAGCCATTTCCTTTGAGACAGCTACTCTTGATTCCTTGACCTTAACGATAACGTTTCCGCCGATAGTGCTTACTACCGTTACCATTCCTCCAGCGACAAAGCCAAGATTTTCAAGAAACTTTCTTGTTTCAGGCTTTCCGCCTACTTTCTTTATCATGTTTTCTTCCCCTACGTTTGCAAATGTCAGCGGCATCATTTAGACCCTCCTGTTCTTTTGTCAGTATCAAAAGTTAGATTTGTCTAACTTTCAAGCTTATTTAAAGGGTTAGCAAATTCTAACCCGTAATATAGTTTAGCACGGCTAACCGAATTTGTCAAGACTAAATGCGCCACTTTTTCAATTTTGTAAGCTTGCACAAAAATACAAGTTAGTTTCAGGTAACTTTTAGTTAGGCTGCAGTAACTGTACTGCCGCACAAACGCAGGCAGAAAAGCAAAACCGCCTTTTCTGCCTGCGTTTGCAGTTTACATTATTACATTTTAACTTGATAACTTACTTAGCAAGAGCCTCGCCCAAAGCCTTGCAGCTTGCAAGTGCATCGTCGTCAGGAGTTTCGTTTACGATAAGTCCCTCGCCGTTTACAAGTGTTGCACCGTCGCCTGTAACTCTATCCTGCCACTGACGCATCCACTCGCCGTCGCCCCAGCCGTATGAACCAAAGAGCGCTACCTTTTTACCTGAGAGCTTGCCCTCGATGCCTGAGAAGAATGGCTCGAACTCGCTGTCCTCAAGCTCCTCTGCTCCCATTGCAGGGCATCCAAGAGCTATTGCGTCATAATCGTCAATGCTGCCGCTGAACTCAGAAACTGCAAAGCACTCTGCGCCTGCACCCTCTGCCACTGCCTTTGCCATAGCTTCTGTGTTGCCTGTACCGCTCCAATAAATTACTGCTGTTTTCATTATGATTACCTCCTAAGAAATTTTCAGGGCTTGGTAAATGCTTTCGCCCTGAGCAAGTTTATTACACAGATAATTTCTGCACTTGTCATAATTGCTGAAAATTCGTCTCGCTCTATTTTCGTCAGAGTAGACTTTCCAATATCCGCAAAGAAGATAGTTTCTTCCTTTATTCTGTATAAACCCTGTCACGTCATCAACAGGATAACCCAGAAACAGACCTATCTCGTGCGGAAAATCCCCGCTTGCGGATATTCTTTCAGACAGCCTTTCAAGCTGCTGTTCAAGGGTCATATCGCCGTCATAGCCAAAGCTTTCAAGAAGCATCCTTACTCTGTTGTCTGCAAGTCTATTAGATAAAAGCTTTTCATTATAGAGAAAAAGCAACTTTCTACTTTTGCACTCGCAAAGCACTGTTAGCTTCATGCCCTTTGTGTATGCCCTGCTATTGAAAAGCTCGACATTTTTTTCAAGCCCGTCCTTGTTCTTTTCCATTGACATAAGACAGGCAGGCTTTATCCCAAACATTGCAGGAGCAAGATGATAAGCTATGCTTTTCTCAAAATTTCTCAGCTCAGACTGTGACATAGTCCCTCCTTTGGTTAGAAATCCCTAACCGTACCATTTAAAACTAAGCGTTCACAACGCCCTTATTTGCACAAAACTTTTCTAAAACATTTTTTAAAGCTGAACAGCTCGATGAATGGCATATAGCCACAGGAAAATCAAGTTTGCTTGCCCTCTGATTAAGACCATTAAGCATTTTGTGTGACACCGTATCAGTGAACACCACTGCCAGATCAGGGCTGCCTATCTTCTTGTCAAAGCCTGTAGGATATTTTATGAATACCTTAGCTTTGCAATCATACGATTTGCAGATATCCTTATAGCGTGTTGCCATACGGTCATTTCCACCTACTATAATAACGCTCATACTTTTCTAAACTCCTCCTTTCCATTGATTTTGGTTAGCATTTCCTAACCATATTTATATTAGCATAAACTAACCCTGTTTGTCAAGGGCAACTTATGTCAAAAATATAAACTTTTCATATGATAAAATAATCATGTCAAAATCAAAGATACTATATATAATATGCCTTACATATCTTAAATTATGTTTGGTATACTTTTGCAAAAAAAATACGGCGCAGTGCCAAAAGACACAACGCCGTAAAAAATCAAATATTATTTGCCGAAAAGCTCAGCGAATTGTTTCATGAACGCATCACATACGACCTTGCCGCCCTCGCCATTAGGGTGACCGCCATAGAGCGCACCCGCCGGGTTCTCAGGTGTTGAAAGCTGTGCCGCAAAGTCAAAATACTCTGCGCCGTATTTCTCAGCCGTCTGCTTTTCCATATCGTTAAGTGCAGTTCTCACCGCTTCATGTTCCTCGTCATAATCTTGTGGAGGAGCGTTAAACAAAATAGTCTTGCAGCCTGCCACCTGAGTTTGCTCAAGGATAGTGCTTATATATCCGTTCACCTCGTCGGCATTGTTTCCTCCGTCTCCTCCGTATTCTCCAGAAACAATGTCATTTGTGCCGAATGCAACTATCATGATGTCGCTGTTGAGCGCTCTGCCAAGCCAGTTGCCTTTCTGTGCACAATCGCTCGCTCTCGCCCAGCCTAGACCGCAGTTCCAGAAAGCATAATCAGAACCAAGCTCTTTTGCAATTCTTGCCGCCCAGAACTCATATGCCATGAAGTCTGTCATACAGCCCTGAGTGATAGAGTCGCCGATAGCTGTGACACGGTATTTTACATCACGCT
>CALEJX010000240.1 GCA_937898375.1 uncultured Ruminococcus sp. | reverse complement strand
CCCTTGAAAATCAAGGGGTTTCAAAGTGTGTTCCACATCGTGGAGTAATGATGTCTTGCTGAGACCAAATGGATGCATACTTCAAAAGTATTATTTTAAGCTCTTTGCCATATCAGTTTCATATATATATTGGTCTCTTTTCAAGTTCATTTTATCACATAGAGAAATTATGAAAAATAAATATGTAAAAGGCTGTACTCAGTTGTACAGCCAACATCTTAAAAGTCATCATATAAAGCTGACACAAAATTCAATAATATATCAACCGTTTGTTCCAACAGATAATCATATAATTCTTCAGTGGTTGAAATAAGAAAAAACTCGATTACACCGTCAGCCCGTGGAATTCCAAAGAAAAGTTCTCCGTTCTCATCACGCTTGTAAAGAAAATCACGAATAATGCTGTAACGGTCGAGCATAACGACCTCCAACATTTTTATTAAATCCTGCTGATAATCACAGCCTGCAAGCAATTCTGATTTTGAATTTTCATCAAAAAAGATGCCCGATATCGGACATCTGCACATCGCCTTGCTTTCTTCAATTACCTCGCTGATAGTGTCTATCATTGTAACAAAAGTATTTTTAGAAATCATAAATTATTCCTCCCGATCAATATTCATTGAACTCATTTATCATTCTACGGTATTCTTTTTCTTCGCTGTCAATATAGTCTTTTGCGAACTGTTCAGCCTCAGATAAGCTGTTTTCAAAAATCTCAAAATCTACCGCCGCCGAAAAAACATCAATTTCAAGCTTTTCGGCCTCATCTGCAAAAACTTCTATAGTAAAGCCGTTACAGCAAATATCATTTCCGTCCTTATCCTCCCGATGCAAATCAGTATCGGGGGTTATTTTCACATAAAATCCTTTGTATCTCATTACGCTGAACCTCCTAAAATTTCATCTGCATATCGTCGTCAAGATCGTAATCTTCATCAAAATCCTCATCGAATTCATCATTCACGTAATACTCAAGCTGCTGAGAATTTTCAAGAGCAGTTTGAAGATATTTCTCGTCCAGACCGTTTTCTCTGTACCCTTGCAAAATCGTATTGTAATACATCTGACTTGGAGGAGAAAGCTCCCCATAATTCATCAGATAAGCCATACCCGTACAAGCTTTTCCATCCAGTTCGAAGGACATTTTTTCCTGCCTGTAAAGTCG
>CALEJX010000239.1 GCA_937898375.1 uncultured Ruminococcus sp. | reverse complement strand
TGTAAAGAGATGCCGCACTATCATGCAGGAAGTCAAGGACCTTGAAAAGGAAAGAGACGCTTTGCAGGCTGAGATAACAAATCTTAAAACAAAGTCATTGTTCGATAATCCATATGAGGTCAACGGCGTTAAGGTAGTTACTGCAATGCTCACCAACACAAGACCTGATATGCTCAGAAAAATGGGCGACGAGCTTAAGGCAAGAGAAGCTGACGCAGTTGCAGTTGTTGCAGGCGTTGACGGCGAAAAGGCAAACCTTGTTGTAGTATGCGGCAAGAACGCAGTTGCAAAGGGCGCACACGCAGGCAAGATAGCAGGCAAGGTAGCCGCACTCACAGGCGGCAAGGGCGGAGGACGTCCTGACTCTGCTATGGCTGGTATCGGCGACAGATTTAAGATAGACGAAGCTCTCGATAAGGTAAACGAGATCGTGGGCGAGTTCGTAAAGTAAAAAAGCGATAGATCGCTTAGCAGAGGCTATCGAAAAAGCAGCAAGTCAGCAGGCGACCATAGGTCGCCCCTACATACGAACACCGTATTAGACACATTGTAGGGGACGGCGTCCTCGACGTCCCGCTTGTGTCATGCTTTTTCTATAAGCTGAACGAATGAGTGTATTTAAAACATTCAAACAACAGAAAGGCGGAATAAAAATGGAAGATTGTCTTTTTTGTAAAATTATTTCCGGGGAAATACCCTCCAAGAAGATATATGAGGACGAGCTGACATACGTTTTTGAGGACATTGCTCCTACAGCTCCTATTCACTACCTCGTTATCCCAAAACAGCATATCTCAAAGCTTGACGAGATAACCCCTGAGAACAGCGCAGTTATCGCACACATCTATGAAGTTATCGCAAAGCTTGCCAAAGACCTTGACCTTAAGGACGGCTTCAGAGTTGTTTCCAACTGCGGCGAGCAGGCAGGACAGAGCGTTTTCCACATTCATTTTCATCTTCTTGCAGGCAGACCACTTACTTGGCCTGCTGGTTAAAAAAATCAAACGGGCGGGTAAAATTCTTATCCG
The DNA here is from genome assembly GCA_937898375.1 of uncultured Ruminococcus sp. Classification (GTDB taxonomy): domain Bacteria; phylum Bacillota; class Clostridia; order Oscillospirales; family Ruminococcaceae; genus Hominimerdicola. The sequence goes on along the minus strand of CALEJX010000239.1, from coordinate 1,331 downwards.
CCCTTAGTTTTAAGGGGGACGGCGGCAATGATGAGAAAAAGCTGTTATATCGGCTTTTCGTATTTTGCAGGGCTGTTCCTTTGTACCATTGGCTGGGGCAGAAACAACGCAGTTTTCGCACTTGCGGCGGCGTGCGTCGCCCTGACAGCCTTTGTGCTTTTTAAGAGATACCGAAAGCATATTGCTCTCTGTCTTGTGTCATTTTTGGCGGCTGTGGCAGTTAATACCGCTTATACCCACATTTTCTATGATAAACTGACAGCTTTAGACGGAAAGACCATTACTGTTAAAGGCGAGATAACCGACATAAGCTATACAGGTTCTGATACCTGTCGGCTGACTGTCAAGGGTACTGTAGGCGGAATAAAAGGCAGGCTGACCTTTTATGCAGATGACCTTGACTATGATTACTATGACAATATCGTGGCGACAGTAAAGGTAAGCAGGATAAAAGACAGCATAAATTTCAGGTCAGAGCAGTATGACCGACCTAAAGGCGTGTTTTTACAAGGCTCGACCGCTGAAAGCATAGAAGTCACAGACGGCGGAAACGCCGTTTTGCGCAGTATAATGCACTATCGTGACAAAATGTTCCAGCTTATAAACGATATAATAGGCGGAGACGAGGGCGGTTTTGCCGCCGCAATGCTCTGCGGCGATAAAACAGAGCTTTCAAAGCAAACAAAACTTACTGTCTATCGCAGTGGAATAGGTCATATATTTTCCGTGTCGGGAACTCATGTTGTCATAATAAGCGCCATGATAGGCTGGCTCATGCAGAAACTCAGCAAGGATAAGCGTGTGATATTCGCTGTTCAAACTGTAGCGGTGTGGGCGTTTGCGGTCTTTGCAGGATTTTCAGTATCCGTTGTGAGAGCGGCTGTTATGCTGACTTTGGTCACTGCCGCACCGCTCTTTTACCGCAGACCCGACCCTGCGAATACTCTCAGCCTTTGCGCTGTTGTAATACTCACCCTTTTGCCATATGCGGCGGCGGACAGCTCGTTTCTGCTGTCATTCACAGCGGCGTTCGTAATAAGCGTAGTCTGCCCGAAAGCGGCGGCAATGGTAAAGCGCAGGGATATTGTCGGCGGCATTGAGCGTGAGATAGTCACAGCGGTGACGATACTTCTCTGCACAATGCCTGTTCAGCTAATGTTTTTCAGTGAGATATCTCTTGTAGCGCCGCTGTCAAATATACTGCTAGTGCCTGTCTGTACCCTAGCTTTGGGTCTGACAGCTATAACTGCGGTAACAGGCGGTGCGGCGATAATAGCTTATCCGGTGCTGACAGCAGTGAAATATCTTCTGAAAGCCGTCCTGTTTCTTGC
>CALEJX010000238.1 GCA_937898375.1 uncultured Ruminococcus sp. | reverse complement strand
GGTCCTATCGCACTTGTCGAGGAGGGTGACATGATAGCGATCGATATCGACAACTGCTCTATCACACTCAAAGTTTCTGATGAAGAACTTGCTGAGAGAAGAAAAAACTGGAAGCCAAGACAGCCAAAGGTAACAACAGGCTATCTTGCAAGATACGCTTCACTTGTAACTTCTGCTAACAGAGGTGCTATACTTCAGATAAAGGACTAATATCGACATAAAATAATAAGGGAGAAAGGCGGAAAAATATGAAAAAATTCATTTCAGGCTTGCTTGGAATACTCTTTGTAGTTCTCGTAGTAGTAGGTATTTTCATCTGCACATATGTGTTCAATCAGCCGTCAAGGTCTGGCGATTCAAGAGAGCTCATCTCTGGAACATGGACAGACAAGGACGCAAACATCACATTTGAGTTTTCTGACGAGGGCGATTTCACTATCACTCACACTGATGACAAATCAGTTATCGCAAAGGGCTGGTTTAAAATTCAGGAGGACGAGGGAAGCGGAAAGATACAGCTTCTTGTAAATCCGTCTGATAGAGATACAACAGTTGATATCGGTCTGAGAATGAAATTCTTCTCGACTATTTCATACAAAAACCTTTCTGTACCGTCTGAGGACGAGGGCGACAAGGTCGCTACCTGCAAGTTCATCTTCCAGAACTCCGACGGAGTTTACTCTTGCGAGAGAAAAGACTCAGAGGGTTCATTCTACGACGGCAAATAACGAATTTTCAAGGGCTACGGCTGAACGGATATGTTTAGCCGCAGCTTTTGTGCAGTAATGACTTGATTATAATAAAAAGGAGTTAAAATGGAGCTACTGATCAAAAATATCCGTGCCTGCGACCCCCAGACAGGGCTTGACGGCATAACGGACATAGGCATTGACGGCGGAAAGATAGTCAGCCTTGGAAAAACTGACGAGCCTGCTCAGAGAGTTATCGACGCAAAGGGCAAGCTTTGTGCCCTGCCGGGGCTTTTCGATATGCACGTTCACTTCCGTGACCCTGGTCTTACCTACAAGGAGGATATCATCACAGGTGCGAACGCCGCAAAGGCTGGTGGTTTTACAGGGGTTGCTTGTATGCCGAACACAAAGCCGCCTATCGACTCACCTGAGGGCGTAAAATACGTTTTTGAAAAGGCGAAGAAAACCGGTATCGACGTTTTCCCTATCGCCTGTGTTACAAAGGGCATGAAAGGTCAGGAGCTTTGCGACTATGACGCACTCAAAGCCGCAGGCGTTACCGCCATTTCTGACGACGGCAGACCTGTTGAGAACGCTGAGCTTATGCGTCAGGCTATCGAAAAGACTAACGAGAATGGTCTTATTGTCACTTCTCACTGCGAGGACTTGAAGATAATAAACGGCGGTATCATCAACAAGGGCGAGATATCCGAGAAACTCGGCGTAAAAGGCATGGACAGGGCTTCTGAGGACTATATCACAGCTCGTGAGATATGCCTTGCAATGAGCTGTAATGCAAGAGTTCACATTTGTCACGTTTCCACAAAAGGCTCTGTGAACATCATAAGGGCGGCGAAAAAAGACGGCGTTAAAGTCACTTGCGAAACTGCGCCGCACTATTTCACATTCACAGACGAAAAGCTTTTAGCCCGTGACGCTGATTTCAGAATGTCGCCTCCCCTTAGAACTGAGGAGGACAGGGCAGCTGTTGAGAAAGCTGTTCTTGACGGCACGATCGACTGCATAATCACAGACCACGCTCCACACTCCGCAGAGGAAAAGGCTGACTTTGAGAAAGCTCCAAACGGTGTTGTGGGACTTGAAACTTCACTTGCGGCGACCCTCACAAAGCTTTATCACAGCGGTAAGTGCGGACTTGACAAGATAGCAGAGATAATGTCGGTAAATCCGAGAAAGATAATGGGACTTGAGCCTATCAAGATAGCTGTGGGCGAGAGGTGCGATCTTTGTATCTTTGACCCTGACTATGAATGGGAAGTTATCCCTGCAGAGCTTAACTCAAAAAGCAAAAACAGCGTGTTCAAAGGCACAAGGCTCAAAGGCAAGGTAATGTACACAATATGCAGAGGAAAGCTCGTTTTTGAGCTTTAG
>CALEJX010000237.1 GCA_937898375.1 uncultured Ruminococcus sp. | reverse complement strand
TGCTTCCAAGATATTTTATGAGCATTGCCTGTTCGCCCTTTGCCTTTGGGTCGATAAGCTTGTCGATATCGCCAACAGCCGCAAGCACGGAGTTAAGCTCGCCCTTGCTAAGTCCCTTTGTAGGCAGGTCAACAGATTGGAACTTTATGCCACGCTCTTTGAAATAACGCTCAGCCTTTTTGGTGTCAAAGGATTTTGACTTGCCGAATATCTGTATATTCATGGGATTATCTCTCCGTTTCTGCATTCAAGAATGATAGTGAAAGGACCGTCATTGAGCAGTGAAACTTTCATATCTGCACCGAAAATACCTTTTTCTACCTTGCCCGAAATTTTCTCACCGCAGACCTTGCAAAAGTATTCATAAAGCCTGTTGGCTTCATCAGGCTTGCCGGCGTTTATAAATGACGGGCGGTTGCCATGGTGACAATCTGCATAAAGTGTGAACTGCGAAACGCAGAGAATATCTCCGCCAACATCGTTTATGGAAAGATTGGTCTTGTCATTCTCGTCAGCGAAAATGCGAAGCTTTGATATCTTGTCCGCAAGCTTGTCGCAGTCAGCTTCAGTGTCCTCCTGACCTACTCCGAAAAGTATCAAAAAGCCCTTTTCTATCTCGCCTGTGACCTTGCCCTCGACCTCAACTTTCGCACTTGTGACCCTTTGTATTACCGCTCTCATCAGCCCACCTCGATAGTGTAGCTATAGGTGTAAACAGCTTCAGGGGCAAGCTTGATAGCATGAGGCTTGTTTTCGATATCCTCGAAAGCGTCGTCCTCGTAGACTGGTACGCTAGTCCAAGGCTCAAGGCAGATAAACTGTGCGTTAGGGTCGCCTGTGGAAGTCCATACTGCGATGCACTCAGAATGTGGGAATGAAAGCTTTACAAAGCCGCCGTCAGACTTTTTCAGAGTGACAGCCTTTGAGGCAGGGTGGTCTTTCATGATAACGTCATAGTCGAAAAGCTCTCTTGTAAGAGTGATGACCTTTTCGCCGTCAAGGATAGTCCTTTCGCCGTTTGGGATAGGCTGAACGATATGCTCGTTTTTCTCGTACTCAACTGTGCATTTACCGCCTTGGATATCGCAGATAAAAGCAGGGTGACCGCCGAGATAGAAGTACATAGCCTTTTCGTCTGTGTTCTTAACAGTATTTGTAACTGTCACCTTTGAGCCTTTTATGGAGTAAGTGACTTCAAGCTCGAAATGATATGGATATTGAGCAAGGGTCACGTCATTGTCTTTGAGGACAAAGCTTACGGAATTTTTGGTGCTTCCGACAAAAGTAAATTCGCTGTCACGAGCGAAGCCGTGGTTTGCGGCAAGGTGATATTCTTTTCCGCCAGCCTTGTAGGTGCGGTCTTTAGGGGAGCAAATGAACGGGAACAGGATAGGAGCGTAGCGCTTCCAAGCGTCACCGCATTGCCAGAGATATTCTTTGCCGTCCAGTTTGATAGAATGAAGTTCAGCGCCGAAAGTGTCGGCAGAGATAGAGAGCTTGTCATTTTTTATTTCATAAAGCATAGATCTGACCTCCGAGGGAAAATTTTTATACCTTATTATTATAGCACATTACTGGGAAGATGTCAAAACTAAGTGAGGAGTGAGGAATGGGCATAGCTGACCAGAGTGAATTGCAAGCATAACTGTAGGGGCGAACAGCGTTCGCCCGTGTTCAGAATTGTAGGGGCTGGCGCCCTCGACAGCCCGACCCCTCGACGTTTCGCACAAAATCTCACTTGTTTTATCCGCACAATGTTGCTCTACACAAATTCTGGATAATTCTAACCTCGCCACTTCGAGCGGGACGTCGGGGGCGCCGTCCCCTACATGGTTTGTGAAACGCACAAAAAGGTGCGAATAACGCAGGATTGGACAGGCGAACGAGAAGCGGGCGACCAGAGGTCGCCCCTACGGGTGGGTGCCGTAAAATTGTGTGGGTGTCCGATTTTTATTCAATTTTCAAATTACATTCGGGGTGTGACATTTGGCATTATGCCCTTGGTTTTGTATACACATAATACCGCAATGCACACCCACGCTTTGATACAAGTACTCTACAGCCTGTTCCAGAAACGCACCTCG
>CALEJX010000236.1 GCA_937898375.1 uncultured Ruminococcus sp. | reverse complement strand
GCTTTTCTGGTTTTACCTGGAACAGCGTGATCTGCCTGCAAAGGTGGAGGAGGATCCGCGAAAGATACTTCCCCCTGAAAAATCTTCCGACTTCTGTCACCGCCTTGTTCTGTTCGGGCGTGAATACTGCAAGGCAAGGGGAGAGCGCTGTAGCGAGTGTCCCCTCCTTGATATCTGCGGCAGCAGAAAATGACCGCAGGCTGTTGAAATAATAACGCAAAAGTAGTATAATAAGGTCACAAGACGAAATGCAGAGGAGATGAGCGTTTTGATAAAGGCATGGGAGCATTTCAAGACCATTACAAGACACCGCCATGGAGTGATAAAAAACTGCTATAAGGCAGGCATATTGTGGCAGGGTCTAAGGCATGACCTTTCAAAATATTCCCCAGAGGAGTTTCTCAAGGGCTGTAAATATTATCAGGGTACACGTTCACCCCATGAAGCAGAGCGTGAAGAATATGGCTTTTCCTACGGCTGGATGCACCACAAGGGCAGAAATAAGCACCACTTTGAATATTGGACGGACTATAATCTGCAAACAAGGGTGATGACCCCTGTGAAAATGCCACTTAAATATGTAAAAGAAATGTTCTGCGACAGAGTTGCCGCAAGCAAGATATATATGAAAGACAAATACGACGACGGCACACCTCTTGCATATTTTCTCAGAGCGAAAAAAACAAGGGCTATCCACCCCGAGACCTCCGACCTTTTGGAAAAGCCATGCTTCGTGACAAGGGCGAGGACTATACCTTCGCTTATATAAGACGTTTGAAAAAATACTAGGGGGAGTTTTCATGGGACTTTTCAAAAAGAAAACTGTCAAGCCCATTCCCGAGGAGTGCAGGGGAATGGAGATAAAAATAATGTCAAGCACCTGCACAGGAGAGAAAACTATCGGCTTTTATAACCGCAACACACGTGAGATAATGTATCCAGAGCTTGTAAAAAGCGACAGCGATATCGACGCTTTTTATGAAAAATATGGATTAGAAAGATGAATTTTGTCGCCAGTGCAAAAATATTAAAGAATGTAAATATTCAATGAACGTCAAAATGAAATATATGTCAAGATGTTTTGCGGGCAAATTTTACAAACAGCGGAAAACAGGCATTTGTGAAAAATCAGATATTTCTGATAAAAGTTAATTGTGGCTAAATTATAAATACTATTTCTAACGTGTGAATAAGTACAAAAATCAAGCGGCAGTCCTGCTGCTTTTTTATGTAAAGCTACAAAGATTGCAGGAAAGCACGCAAAATCGGGCAAATTATTTGACAAGAGGGGTCAAATACGTTATAATAACAGCATAAAAACAATGTAAAAAATTATAACGGAGGTAGATTCGCAATGACAAAAAATGATCTGATATCCGCAATAGCAGAAAAGGGCGGCTATACTAAAAAGGAAGCAGAGCAGGCACTTGCAGCTGTAACAGAA
>CALEJX010000235.1 GCA_937898375.1 uncultured Ruminococcus sp. | reverse complement strand
CCTGCGAAAGTGCAGACAGCTGAAAGTCGCAGTAAATACCACCAGTTAAGAGTTGCCGCATACTGCCGAGTATCTACGGCTCAGGAAGAACAGCAGAACAGCTATCAGGTCCAGATCGCATATTACACCGATCTTATCAACAGAAAAAAGGAATGGACGCTTGCGGGGATATTTGCAGACGAGGGTATAAGCGGAACTCAGACAAAGAAAAGAACCGAGTTTAACCGCATGATTCGTATGTGCAAGAACAAGAAAATTGATTTAGTAATTACCAAGTCGATATCAAGATTTGCACGAAATACCGTGGATTGCCTTGAATATGTCAGACAACTTAAAGACTTGGGTATCGGAGTTATTTTTGAAAAAGAGAACATAAACACCTTAACTATGACATCGGAATTTATGATAGCTCTGTATGGAAGTTTTGCTCAGGCAGAATCAGAATCCATAAGTAAAAACGTAAGCTGGGGCAAAGAAAAAGCCTACCGTGAGGGCAAGGTGCAGTTTCAGTATAAATATCTGCTTGGGTATAAAAAAGGTGAAGACGGAAAACCGGAGATAGTACCCGAAGAGGCTGAAACAGTAAGGCTGATATATACGCTGTTTCTCGACGGATACAGCATGAGCAGGATAAAAAAGCTCCTCGAGAACAAAGGCATTTTGACTTCACAGGGAAATAAAGTATGGAACGAATCACATATCCGCAGCATTTTGAAAAACGAAAAGTATGCAGGCGACGCACTTCTGCAAAAGACTTTTACCTCAGATTGTATCACTCACAAGATAGTTAAAAATCACGGCGAACGTCCGATGTATCTTGTGACAGATCATCATGAACCCATAATCGACCGTGACACATACAATAGAGTTCAGCAGGAGCTTGCAAGGAGAAGTTCAAAAAGAAAGGTATCAGATAAAACTATCACCGAACAAGGAAAATACAGCAGTAAATATGCACTTACGGAACTGCTTATCTGCGGAAAATGCGGCACGCCTTACCGCCGTACAACGTGGACTTCAAGAGGGAAAAAGCAAATTGTCTGGCGGTGTATAAGCCGGCTGGAACACGGCAAAAGATATTGCCCAGATTCGCCCACGATAAAGGAAGAACAACTCCACAAAGCTATAGTACGAGCAATAAATAACTATTATTCTTGTCGAAATGACATTGCAAGGATTCTGAAAGCGAATATCGGTTCTGTACTTGAATGCCAGGGGCAGGAAGAAATTATTGCTGCCGAAAACAGACTTAAAGAGATCGACAAGGCAAGGAATGATTTAGTTGGACTGATAGCAACAGGTGGTTGTGATGAAGATAAGTTGGACAGCGAGTTTGAAAAGCTGTATGAGGAAGAGCAAAGCCTGAGTGAAAGACTTGCAATGCTGAAATCAAAAAAACAAACTTCCGCCGAAACTCAAGCCAAGCTAGACAAAATCATGGAGCTGATAGATAATGAAAAGTTTGAGTTGGAAACCTTTGATAATGTGCTTATCAGAAAGCTGATAGAATGTGTGAAGGTTCTGAGCAAGACGGAGATACTGGTGATCTTTAAAGGTGGGTATGAGGTCAGAGAGAAAATTGAATAACGATCAAAATTTACGGCTTGCGATATATTCGCAGGCTGTTTTTGTTGGGAGGTGTAACATTGTCATCAAACTTTGACGGCATAAAAACGAGAAAATACGGCATTGAGATCGAAATGACTGGACTTACACGAAGTCAGGCGGCAAAGGCTATGGCAAATATCCTTGACGGAAGTGTTGAACACGAGGGCGGCAGCTATGACAAATACATTGTAACTGATTCAAAGAATAGAAAGTGGGCGATAGTTTATGACGGCAGTATCAACTGCTATAACGCAAACGGCGACAGAGCGTCCAAGTCTTACAGCGTGGAAATGAATTCTCCTGTGCTGGAATATGAAGACATACCGCTTTTGCAGGAAGTTGTCAGAGCTTTGCGCCGTGCAGGCGGAGTAACAGGTCCTCGGTACTGTGCAGGGACGCATATCCATATTTCGGCGGACGATTATACCCCTCAGCAGATACGAAATCTAGTGAACATATTTGCAAGCAAAGAAGATTTTCTGTGGGACTCTTTGCAGGTATCATCTGCCCGTGAAAGCTACTGTCACAAGATGGACAAGCAGTTCATAGAGGACATAAACCGCAAGAAACCCAAAGATATGGAGGAGATAAAAAAGCTTTGGTATCGTGGAAGAATGAGCGAGCAGTTTCAGCATTACTCAAACAGCCGATATGTTATCTGCAATCTGCACAGCTTTTTTCAGCACGGACATTACGAGATAAGAGCGTATAATGGTTCACTTCACGCTGGTGAGGTAAGAAGTCAGATTGTGCTTGCATTAGCCATAAGCAATGCGGCTATGACCAAGAAATATTGTTCTCCGCACGTTTCACAAAGTGATAATATGCGGTACAGTTTCAGAGTGTGGCTTTTAAATCTTGGGCTGATAGGAGATGAATTCAAAAATTGCAGGACACATTTGCTAAAACATCTTGAGGGGGACATAGCCTGGCGACACCCGGAGGACGGCATTGCCGCAAGGGCAAGACTTAAAGAAAAGAGAGAGCTTGAGAAACAAGCCACCCGTGAGCAGCGTAACGAGCCTGTGTGCCATTCCAATGATGAAATCGAGTGTATACTCGATGAAAACAACGAGCCATTAGAAAGCGAATGTGACGGCATTGAAGAACTTGAAATGAGTATGTAAATTTGAAAAGGAGATTTTTATGGAATACAAAAGATTATATATCGCTTATGGCAGCAACATCAATCTTGAACAAATGGCAAATCGCTGCCCGAATTCAAAGGTCGTCGGCAAAGAAATGCTGAAAGGCTATGAGCTTGAATTCAGAGGTGTTGCGACGATCGTACCGAATGATAAATCGGAAGTTCCCGTACTCATATGGGA
>CALEJX010000234.1 GCA_937898375.1 uncultured Ruminococcus sp. | reverse complement strand
CTCTGGATAAAAGACTCAATATAGTTAATATAACACCTATCAACGCTGCATATGAACCATAGTTATTATTTTTATCTTCCTTGATTCTAGCAAGAATACTTTTCTTTTTGTCGGTGGCGATTATTTTTTCTTCTGATTCATTTGTTAATTCCGTGTCCATTAGATCATCCTTTCTCTTTTATAAGTTTTACAAACATACTGCTATTAATGTAATGATATCACACATTTTACTATTTTGCAAGTAAGTATACTCTAAATATTACAAAATCAAACATAAACATCTTTACAGTATCAAAAATATTAAATAATTGTAAAAACGCCTCAAAATTCCTTGACTTGCATCTTAGACAAGTGTATAATATCATTATAGACAAACGTCTAACACGGAGGTGTATAATGAGAAATAATATAAAAAGATTACCCGATGCTGAATTTGAGATAATGAAAACTATTTGGAGTATGAGTGAGCCCGTCACAAGTTCTCAGATTGCAGAAAAAATGGGCGATCATAACTGGAAACTGCCAACTCTCATCTCATTTCTCAAACGCCTTATTGAAAAGGGCTTTTTAAGAACTGAGAAAACAGGAAAAGAGCGTCAGTATTATTCGCTGATTTCCCAATCAGATTATCTGAAATTTGAAACGGAAAATTTCTTTGGCTCTGTCCATAACAACTCATTTTCAAGCCTTGTTACAAATCTATACGAAACTGACAAGCTAAGTAATAAGGACATTGACGAGCTGATACGTTTTCTTGAGGAAGTAAAGGACAGAAATAATGATAAATAATTTACTGACATATTTTTTACGGAGCAACGTGCTTATAGTGTGCCTGTACCTTTGCTGCAAAATATTTTTATCCGTGGGTAAAAAGCGTCAAAAATCATCATTCTACAAGGTATGTTCAGCGTTATCGTTACTGATAATATGCCCTATAGACCTGACCATTTTTATCCCTAGCTATGCAGCTACCGCTGACGTAGTTCAGAATATTTCCGTACAAAAATACATTTTTACAGAAACGCAGCATATTCCAGCTGTCAAGAAGATAATACCTTTCCTAGCTGCGGTCTGGTGTATTGGTGTAGCTTTCAATAGCTTTGTTTGCATTTACAAGTACCTTGCCTTAAAGCGCTTTGTTGACCGCTGGGCAACAGAAAACGGAGTATACAAATGCGGCAATAAAAGCCTGGATGTAAAAAAGTGCCCTGGCATTTCAAGTCCTATGCTTATGGGCGTGTTCTCACCTGTAATAATTCTTCCTGACAATATTGCAGCTGATAATTATGATGTAGTATGTATGCACGAAAAATTTCACTATCTTAATCACGATATATTCATAAGGGCAGTAATGCAGGTCATTCGTATACTTAATTGGTTTGACCCGTTTGCATACAAGCTTTCAAGCAGTATGAATCTGCTGTCTGAGATAGCTTGTGACGAGAAAGTTGTCAAGGAGATAAATGATACCGATAAATATAACTACTGCGGTATGCTGATAAACGGATGTGAAAACGGTAAACAGGATACAGCATTTTCAGCTTGTTTGTATTCACAAAAAGAAAGGGTGAAAACTAGGATAAACGAGATAACTGCCAAGAAAAAGAAGTCATATGCAAATATTATAATACTTGTTGCTATAACTTTGAGCACGCTTATCCTCTGCTCTTTTGTTGACATTAATATCGGTGACGAGCTAAGTTCGACCCACACCTTTAACAATGGTGAAATGGTAACAAAAGAACCTGTTTACGTGAATAAAGGTCAAAAAATAACTATAAAGATCGCACTTGACCTATCCTCTGATTATTCAGATAAAGACGGAGAGTATATTGAATTAGGCTACTATCAGGACGGAACAGAACACAGAATTTTCTGTGACAAGACTGCAGGCAACGAGATAAATTTTACCGCTAATAAAGACGGCGACTACACTTTTTATTTGAAAAATTACTCTGCATATAAAATAACCCTTTCGGAGTTTGACGTCAATGTTCAGTAACAGACAAAACCTCCTCTCTTGTATTTTATGCGGATATATTCTTGGCTGTTTGTATACCCTGCTTATCAGCGACGCCGATCCTATCTCAAAGTATTATGTATCGAACATTTCGCTGCTGCAATTAGTCATTCCCACCATTGCATTTTCAGCAACACTTTGCCTTATAACTGTTTTCAAAAGAGTTAATTTAAACTTGCTTTTGACAGGATTGATATTTGCATATTCGTTGATATCAATATGGAAAATGACCAATACCTCTGCATATTTAGGCTTTGCCTGCATTGTTGTTTTGGCTATAATGATATTTAGGTTTGCTGATATGAAGGAAACTGAAATATTAAAATGCCGAAAAGCAGAGATAATTTCAGTTATGTTGTTCACGATGATATCAGTAACAATATTGATTATCGGCACTATATGCAGACTAAAAAGCTATGAATCATCGTGCTTTGATATGGGCATTTTTCTGCAAATGTTTGAATATATGAGTGAAACGGGCAAGCAGTACACCACGGTCGAACGGAATGTGCTTATGTCGCATTTCAATGTGCATTTCTCACCCTGCTGGTATTTGCTGCTGCCAATATATATGGTATTCAGAAACTCGGCTGTTTTAGTCATATCGCAAGTGCTTATCATTGCAAGCGGAGTATTGCCGCTGATAAAATTATGCAGGCTTTACAAGCTTGGCAGAACCGACACAGTTTTGTGCGGCATAATATATCTATTCTATCCTGCATTTTGCAGTTCTCAGTTTTTTGATATCCACGAGAATATGTTTCTGCCCACATTTATATTGTGGCTGTATTATTTTATGTGCAAGGAAAATCACATTGTTGAAGTTGCAGCGTGTCTGCTTATACTATCAGTCAAAGAGGACGCAGGGATATACATCATTTGCCTAGGTCTGTATTCCTTGTTTTCCAAAAAGAAAAAAAACAGCGGTTTACTTATCACTATAATCGGCATACTTGGCTTTATTGGCACAAATTTCTACATAAATCTTTTTGGCGAGGGTGTAAAAGTAAACCGATATGACATTTACTTGACCGAAAACGACAGCGGACTTATTGCGGTGATCTTAAACGTCATAAAGAACCCAGCGTATTTTATATCAAATCTGATAACAGCAGATAAACTGCTTTTCCTGCTGTTGATGACAGTGCCTTTTACTTTTGTATGCTTTAAGATAAACAAAGCGTCAGATCTGTTTTTGCTCGTTCCACTGATAATTGTCAATCTCAGCACAGACTACACATATCAATACAATGTAGATTACCAATACGTTTTCGGCAGCGGAGCAATGCTTTTCTGTGCTTTTGTCAAAAAGTTATCAACATTAAAGCAGAAACGAAAGGTATTACTCATATCCTCAATGTCGGCGGTCATACTTTTCTCTGTTACAGTTAGTGATAAAATACAGCTATACACCGAACGGTATGAAAACACCGCACTTATAACACAGACAAACGAATTTATTGATACCATAGACAAAACCGCCTGCATATATGCCGACACATATATAATACCGTCGCTTTACAAATTTGATAATGTATATCTTTTGGATAATGCTGATGTTTCAAAAGCTGAGATAATACTTCTTGACAACCGCAAAAATGATTATCAGGAAAAGCTTGAGAAATACAAAAAGACTTTTTCTATTTGCGAAGTTCACGGGATGGTTACTATATTATTAAATTGAGAATATTATTAAGGCCTAATAATATATAATTTTTTTGAAAGGAGGTTGTTTTGCAATGAAAAAGATTGTTTCTCTATTGCTTTCTCTGTGTATGATTTTTAGCTTTGCTACAATTTGTTACGCAGATGATGAAACAGTTATTCCACCTGTCAGCAATGAAATGATTATCAATCCATACTTAAGAAGCACTGCAACATTTGGTTCTTGTAAAATTGACCAAGGAGTCACAATGGGCTTTGCTTCTGGTGATAATGGATGGGCAATTGCCGCTAATACTACAGTTACACTTAAATTTTATATGAAAACTAAAGAATCTAATGTAAACTGTGGTTATTATCAGGGTTCAACATATGTTCAAAAATCACATACCGTTAAAGCGAATGCAAGCGGTGATGGGTATGTTTATACTTGCACAATGAAAATAACCAAAGGCGGAAATTACAAATTCTTCATTTCAAATATGACTGCCAAAACCATAACGGTTACAAAAACAACCGTTTCATTTTAAAGGTTGACCATTTAAAAGCTCAAATAAAATTTGAGTTGCAACTATGACACATAACATCAGTCGCAAGAAGCCCCAAAGGGTAACTTGCGACTGAACTTTTATTAAGGCAAAAGTTCTCTAAAATTCGTTTCTGTTAAATTAATAACGTTTTGACATAGGGGGTATCTCACAGTGCGACGGCGAAAACGCACATCTTACCCCCGTGTCAAAATCAAAGCTCCTGTGCAAAACAATGAAAATGGACCATGACTATTGACAAACGTATTAAAATGCGATACCATAAGAATGGAGAATAATATAAGCTCGTAAAGATTTTAAAAGTCTTTGCGAGCTTTTTGTTTTGAATATAAATTTC
>CALEJX010000233.1 GCA_937898375.1 uncultured Ruminococcus sp. | reverse complement strand
AAATAAGCACAATACAATGAATTCTACTGCTGCTAGTAAGACTTTCATTAAAATGCAAAATCAATTATTGAATGATGATGATTGTGCTTGCTTTCTTGTAGAAGCGATAGCAAAAAAGTCGCAAAATATAAAGTGGGAAACAACTGTGGACGGAAATAAAATGGGTCATAAATTGATAAGGCGTGTAAGTCTCGACCAATTTTATGATATTGTAACGGGGTGTGAAAATTCATTTTATCAGATATGTATGGCTTTACCTGGTACAATAAATGATATCGTTAATAATGAAGATGACAATTTAGCGCCACATGATACAGTTATGGAGGAATTGATAAAAGCCTCTCAAAACAACAAATGTAGCGAAGATCTATCAATTGCCATGGCTATATATATGTTAGGATTTTCAACATACAAAGGATTTAAAAAGGAGTAGTTAAAATGAACATTTATAACACGCTTACTCACAAGATCGAAAAATTTGTACCAAACGAGCCGGGCAAGGTGTCAATGTATACCTGCGGACCTACAGTTTATCACTATGCCCATATTGGCAACCTGAGAAGTTATATCATGGAGGACGTTTTGGAAAAATATCTCCGCTATGACGGCTATGACGTAAAGAGAGTAATGAACATCACTGACGTGGGTCACCTCACTTCTGACGGCGATACAGGCGACGACAAAATGCTCAAGGGTGCAAAGCGTGAGCATAAGACTGTCATGGAGATAGCAAAGTTCTACACTGACGCTTTCTTTGAGGACTGCAAGAAGCTCAATATCAAAAGACCTGATGTTGTTGAGCCTGCAACAAACTGTATTGGCGATTTTATCAAGGTGATATCTGCACTGATAGAAAAAGGTTATGCTTATGAGGCAGGCGGAAACATTTATTTTGATACCTCAAAACTGAAAGAATATTATGTTTTCCACAACTTCAACGAGGAGGATCTTGAAGTTGGCGTCCGTGAGGGCGTTGAGGAGGACACTAACAAGCGCAACAAGGCTGACTTTGTGCTGTGGTTTACAAAGTCTAAGTTTGACGATCAGGAACTTAAGTGGGATTCTCCTTGGGGCGTGGGCTACCCTGGCTGGCATATCGAGTGTTCATGTATATCCATGAAGCACCTTGGCGAGAGACTTGATATCCACTGCGGTGGTATCGACAACGCTTTCCCGCACCACACAAACGAGATAGCACAGTCTGAGGCTTATCTTGGTCACAAGTGGTGTAACTATTGGTTCCATATCCTGCACCTTAACACAAACAATGGCAAAATGTCAAAGTCTAAGGGTGAGTTCCTTACTGTTTCGCTGTTGGAATCAAAGGGCTATGATCCGCTTGTTTACAGATTTTTCTGCTTGCAGTCACACTACAGAAAGTCACTTGTTTTCACATACGAAAATCTTGACAATGCAAATACGGCATACAACAAGCTTACCGCAAGGATAGCTCAGCTTATGGCTGACAAGAAGCCTGACGAGGTCGTGGAGCTTTCTGACTTTGAGAAGTTCAAGGGCAATTTCAAGGCTGCACTTGATGATGATTTAAACACTTCAAACGCTATCACTGTTCTGTATGACGTGCTTAAAGCTGACACTAACAATGAGACGAAGCTTGCGCTTATTGAGGACTTCGACAAGGTGCTCTCACTTGGTCTGATAGAAGCGGCTAAGAAGCTCAGTGCTGCTGACAATGATGAGGATATCCCTGAGGAGGTCAAGGCGCTTGTTGAGGAGCGTAAGGCTGCAAGAAAGGCAAAGGACTTTGCTAAGGCTGACGAGCTGAGAGATAAGATAGGCGAGCTTGGTTATATCGTTGAGGAAACAAGACAGGGTACAAAGATAAAGAAAAAGTAAAGGAGCGTTAAATGAGCAAAAATAAACAGGATCTCGGTCCATACCGCAGAAAACAGTTCCAGACGTATTTTCAGTTTTCACTCATAGCGATTTGCTTTGTTATAATCTTTGTGCTGTTTTACGCTTGCACGGGCAGCAGCAAGAACGATATCGACTACACTGACGCAAAGGTGATACAAATGGACGAACCTGCTGATGACAGCCCTGTGGTGGTTTTCGAGACAAACAAGGGAACTTTCAAGGCTGTGCTTTTCCCTGATGAAGCGCCGAACTACTGCAAGTTTTTCACTGAACTTGTGGAAAAGGGCTACTATGACGGCACTTATGTGAGCATGGTGCAGGACGGCGTTTATTTCATTGGCT
>CALEJX010000232.1 GCA_937898375.1 uncultured Ruminococcus sp. | reverse complement strand
GTAAATATTATTTTTTTATTAACCCTAAAATTTCCTCAGGAGTAAAATGATATTTCTTATCACAGAAGTGACATTCCACATCTGTACCGCCGTCCTTAGCAAGATTCTCAAGTTCCGCCTTGCCAAGCGAAATAAGAGCGTTCTCTACCCTCTCTCTTGAACAATCACAGCGATAGTTCACCTCAAAATCGTCAAGAACATTAGGCTCAAGACCCTCCAAGGCTTTCATTGCAATATCTTCTGTAGTCATACCACTGCTTATAAGCTTCGTGACAGACTCCATTCCGTTTATATTCTTCTCAATCTGGTCTATAGCTGACTCAGGTGCAAAAGGCAACAACTGGATAAGAAACCCACCTGCACAGTTCACTGTCAAATCAGGATTTACAAGCACGCCAAGAGCGCAAACGCTAGGCACCTGCTCACTGACAGCAAGATAGCTGGTTATATCCTCTGCAATTTCTCCTGAAACTATCGGCACTTGTCCACAGTATGGCTCTTTGAGCCCCATATCTTTGACTACACTCAGTGTACCATTAGAGCCTACAGCTCCACTGACATCAAGCTTACCCTTATCATTAAGCGGCAATTCCACCACTGGATTTTGCACATACGCCTTGACATTTCCCATGCTGTCAGATACGCATATAAGCGCACCAGTAGGACCGTCGCCGTCCATTTTTACAGTGATAGTGTCGTCCTTTCCTTTAAGACCAAAGCCCATGAGCGAAGTACCCATAGCAAGTCTGCCGAGCGCCGCCGTTACCACAGCGGAAGTCTTGTGTATCTCCTCAATGCGTGATACAATATCCTTTCCGTCGATAGCACTGCACACAACGGAAGCGTCTTTACTTATAACTCTAACTATTCTACCCATAAAATCACCCTCTGTTTATTCTCCTGCACACATAAAGCACTCTCTGTGACTTTTCATTCACAGGTGCGTCCTCAAAGCTGTCAAATTTGCCTATAAGCTCAAAGTTATTTGACTTTATAAGCTCATCAAGAACTTCGTCTGAATATATTCTTTCAGTAAAGTCTTCACTGAAACGGCAATAAGAGCCGTCCTCCTGCTCCTCGAAGAAGTCAAGATATATGTTCACACTGTCATCGTCATTAAGCTCATTCTGCCACGCACAGAAAAGTCCGTCAAGGTCATAGCAGAAAGCATTGTCTGCAAGTATCTCACGGTGCTTGTACACAGTATTTACATCAAAAATGAAAAGCCCACCATCGCAGGTATATTTTGATACACCCTCAAAAGTCTTTCTGACAGCTTCCTCATTTTCAAGATGATTTATACTATCAAGCACGCACACAACAGCGTCAACTGCTCCATACAAGTCAAGTTCAGTCATATCCTGCATGAGATACTGTATATTCAGACCGCTGTCAAATCGCTTATCCATGGCTTCTTCAAGCATCTGTTCCGACAGATCAACGCCTACCACATCATAATCAAGGCGTGCAAGCGCTTCACTCAGCGAACCTGTGCCGCAGGCAAGGTCAAGAACGACCTCATGCTCTGAGCTGTATTTTTCAATGAGCTCATGACAGCGTGCCGCAATTTTTCCGTAATCGACATTCTCAGTAAGCTTATCATAGTAATAAGCAAATCTGCCGTATCCGCTCATTCTTTGTTTTCCTTTTTGTCAAGTCTCTCGAACACAATGTTGTAACCGCCTGAGCCGTCATAGGAAAGTGAGCGGTTCACACGGCTTATAGTTGCCGTTGAAGCACCTGTTTCATTTACGATATCGCTGTAAACATGATCCTTTGTAAGCATTTTTGCGACCTGAAAACGCTGTGAAAGTGCTTTCAGCTCAGGTATAGTGCAAAGATCCTTAAAAAACAGCCTGCATTCCTCGACAGTTTCAAGGCAAAGCACCGCTTCATAAAGATCATCTAAATTTTTGATCTCAAGTTTCTCTTTCATGAAAAAATCTCCTTTACGTTTCATGGTGTAAAGTGTTAAACCATAAATATATTTTAACACAAGTCATGAAAAATGTAAAGGAGATTTATGAATTTTTTATTTATTTACTCTTAATTTTTTCTTCTGTTAGGAGTCAAAAAACCGCCAAATGCTTTCGGCTCGTCGGAAATATCTTCTTCATAGTCAGCATGTTCCTCCTGAATGTCCTCTGTATCGCTCTCCAGCTCCTCTGGCGGCGTTATCTCTGCCCCCTCGGATATATCGTCTATTATCGCTCTAAGCTCGTCTACGCCCTCGCCTGTGACCGCAGAGAACTCCACACAGGTAATGTCCTCAAAGCATGGTATCTCTGTCTTAAAAGCTTCCATACGGGCTTTTCTTGCATTAGGTTTGAGCTTATCCGCTTTAGTGAACACGATTATGAACGGTATCTCAGCGTCGATAAGATAATTTATCATCATCAAGTCGTCTTTGCTTGGCGGGTGGCGCATATCTACAAGCTGAAAAACAAGCGCAAGCTGTCTGCTGCCGTCGTCAAGATAGCCGCCTATAAGACTTCCCCACTGCCTTTTTTCAGACTTTGATACACTGGCATAGCCGTATCCGGGCAAGTCAACGATATAGATGTTCTCTACTGAAAAAAAGTTTATTGTAACAGTTTTTCCAGGCATAGAGCTTACTCTTGCAAGATTTTTTCTGTTAAGAAGCTTATTTATCAGCGATGACTTTCCCACATTCGACCTACCCGAAAT
>CALEJX010000231.1 GCA_937898375.1 uncultured Ruminococcus sp. | reverse complement strand
GCACGTCGGAAACTTCCCCGGCGTAACAGTTGAGCAGAAAGTCGGCGACATAAAGGGACAGAAAAACTGCACTGTGGTGGATCTGCCGGGAATATACTCTCTGCGACCTTACACGCAGGAAGAGATAGTCACCCGTGACTACATAATAAACGAAAAGCCTGACGGCATCATAAACATTGTTGACGCCACCAATATCGAACGAAATCTGTATCTCACTTTACAGCTTCTGGAACTGCGTGTGCCAATGGTGCTTGCCCTAAATATGATGGACGAGGTAAGAGCAAACGGCGGAACGATAGATGTAAAAATGATGAGCGACGCACTTGGCATACCTGTTATACCAATAAGTGCGGCAAAGGGCGAGGGTATCTCAGACCTTATAAACAAGGCTGTTGAGACAGCTCGAAACAAAACAAAGCCAGTGGTCACAGACTTCTGCGCTGACGACTCTGCTGTTCACAGATGTATACACGCTGTCGTTCACCTTATCATGGACCACGCCAACCGTGCAGGCATACCGCCGAGATTTTGCGCTTCAAAGCTTATCGAGGGCGACAAGCATATTGAAGATCAGCTTGAGCTGGATCAGAACGAGCTTGAACTTCTTGAACACTGCATAGTGGAAATGGAGGACGAATCGGGGCTTGACAGAAATGCGGCGCTTGCGGATATGCGATATGACTTTATCGAAAAAGTGGTCTCCATAAGCGTTGTGAAATGCCACGAGAGCCGAGAACACAAGCGGAGCGTGAAAATAGACCGCATTTTAACGGGAAAATACACTGCACTGCCTGTATTTTTCGGGATAATGTTTCTTGTGTTCTTCCTCACGTTCAATGTTATCGGCTCCACCCTTTCCGATTGGCTTTCTCTCGGTATCGACAAGCTCACCGCTCTGGCGGACAAGGGGCTTACAGCCTACGGCATAAACCCTGTTGTACACAGCCTTATAATAAACGGCGTTTTCGCAGGCGTTGGAAGCGTGCTGAGCTTTCTTCCTATAATAGTGACGCTGTTCTTCTTCCTGTCAATACTAGAGGACACAGGCTACATGGCAAGAGTGGCGTTTGTAATGGACAAGCTTCTTAGAAAGATAGGTCTTTCGGGACGGAGCTTTGTGCCTATGCTCATAGGCTTTGGCTGTTCTGTGCCTGCGATAATGGCGACGAGAACGCTTGTATCAGACCGTGACAGAAAAATGACCATACTTCTTACCCCTTACATGAGCTGTTCGGCGAAGATCCCTATTTACGCAGTTTTCTGTGCGGCGTTTTTCAAGAAATATCAGGCGCTTGTGATGATAGGCTTATACATAACAGGAATAGTGCTTGGGATAATAGTTGCGCTGATACTGAAAAACACGGCTTTCCGTGGCAAGCCTGTGCCGTTTGTAATGGAGCTTCCTAACTATCGTCTGCCTTCGGCAAAAAGCGTGGGACTTCTTCTTTGGGACAAGGCAAAGGACTTTATACAGAGAGCTTTCACGGTGATATTCTTTGCGACTATCATAATATGGTTCTTGGAGACCTTTGACGCAAAGCTCAATGTTGTAAAAGACTCCTCCGACAGTCTGCTCGCCCTTATCGGTCAGGCTATATCGCCAATATTCAAGCCTTTGGGCTTTGCAGATTGGAGAGTGACAACCTCGCTTATTTCGGGCTTCACTGCAAAAGAAGCGGTAGTAAGCACAATGGCGGTGCTGATGAACACAAGCACTGCAAATCTTGGCACTGCCCTTTCGGGAGCATTCTCCACACTCTCCGCACTGAGCTTTCTTGTATTCACCCTGCTTTACACTCCATGTGTTGCGGCGGTGGCGACCATAAAGAGAGAACTTAATTCAAGGATACAGACAGTAGGCGTTGTGATAATGCAGTGCATGGTGGCATGGCTTTGCGGCTGTGGGGTATATCAGATAGGGGCGCTGTTATGAACATTGGTGACTTTATAGTGATAGCACTTCTGCTAGTGTGGGCGATAGGTGCGGCAATAAGCATATCAAGGCAAAAGAAAAGCGGAAAATGCGGCGGCTGTTGTTCACACTGTCACAGCAGATGCGGCAAAAACAAGGCATAAAAAAAGCGGAGAACTGCAAATAAAATGCGTTCTCCGCTATTTTTATTTCACTATTTCATATTTATAAGCCCTAATCCCACAAGACACACCAATGTTCCTGCGACCTTGTTCCATGTTATGACCTCACCATAAAGCAGAGCACCCACAAATATAAGTATCACTGCAAGAAACGCACTTTGCACTACAGGTGCGACGCTTACTTTCCAGCCTGCTTTGTAAGCATAGATGTAGCCCACCTCAAGACCAACTATCACAAAGCCAAGCACAAAAGGCGCCCAATTTGTTTTGGTGAGTTCTCTTACTATATTTCCATGTCTGTTTAGCAGGAAATACATTGCCGCCGAACTCAACGCACCCACAAGGTAAGTTATCGTCAGAGAAGCAAACGGATCTATGCTCGCAGGCACTCCCTTTGCACATATCTGATACACAACATTTGATAATACAACCAATGCTATAGGCCAAACATAACTGAACATTCCTGTCCCTCCATGATATTATTTGGCCTGACTGACGGTAGGTGCCCACCCGTTTCAAATGAAATTTTACATCTGTTATTATATCATATTACAAGGTCAAATGTCAAATTCAATATATGCAGTTATCCTATTCCATATTTTTGAAGCAAAAGATTCTTTCGTTAATACACTTGACGAATAATTGAAAATATGATATAATATAGCTTAGTGCAAAGTTATCTGCCCTGCTTTTTTGAGACACGGTTAGCTTAATCTAACTTTATAAAGAAAACTAGCTTAGAGAGGTCGGTATTATGAAGAAACAATTTTTCAGCAATAAAAAAGACGGTTTTTACGGTACATATTATGAGAACCCAAAGGGTGCGAACTGTGCAATGATAGGTCTGTTCGGCGACGACCCTAATGACTTTATGGCAAAGTGCGGAGCAAAATGGCTTCACAAAAATGGTGTGAACGTTATGTGTATGTCCCCTGACGCGAAGAACTACAGCCATGTGAACTTTCCGCTTGAAAGAATAGAGACCGCTATAAAGTGGCTCAAAAGCCATGGAAACAAGAAGATAGGCATAATGGGAATGAGTACGGCAGGAATGGATTCCCTTGTGGCGGCTTCATATTTTCCTGACATAACCCTTACTTTCGGACTTACGCCAAGCGATTTTGTATGGCAGGGCTTTGAGCAGGGCGAGAAAGACGGCTGCAAAGAGTGGCCTATCCCTGACGCTTCCACACTTTCATGGCAGGGCAAGCCGCTTCCCTATATGCCGTTCGTTTATGCTCACCCTGAATACTATCACAAAATAGAAGAAGAAACCAAAGGCTCGGGAGATATAACACGAAGCACTTGCCTTTTTATCGACTCTGAAAAGGCAAGAGAGCATACAGAGGAAGAAATGATAAAGGTTGAGAACATCAAGGGCAAGCTTATAATGGTGGGCGCTGATGATGACAGCTTCTGGGAGGCAGGCAAATACGTCCGCCGCATGGATAAAAGACTAAAAGAACGCCCCCATGATTGTGAATATGAAGCCCTGACTTACAAGCATGGAACACACTTTGTACTTCCTGAGTCAATGCTCAGAAAAGCGCTTCCTGTGGGACTTAAATTCGTAATGAAATTTATTTTCAAGGCTGCAAAGGACTATCCTAAGGAGTGCGAGCAGACAAGAAAGGATATCGACAGGTGGCTTTCTGCGGCTTTAAAACAGTGGGCAGCTGAATAAAAGCCACGATAATACGCTATTTTTGTGTAGGGGCGACCTCTGGTCGCCCCTTGCACAATATGTTTTATGATAAACAAAGACCGACTTCCAGCGAAAAAAGCTGAAAGCCGGTCTTATTTTGTTTGGCATAACAGAGATCAATCGTGAACTTTAAGTCCGCCTATCATTTTGATAAGTCTCAGCTAAAATTTACAGTACCTTTTACTCATAGCAGTATAAGCAAAAGTTATAGTGACAAATATGCTACAAAACCTCATTTCATGCGGTTTCTCTCTTGACAATGGGGTGCGGATATGATAAAATTAACTGTGTATGAATATTTTTCTAATATTGACCACGTTACGAAACAAAAAATAATTATTTAAGGTATAAATAAGGTAGGGACAGCCAGCCCTGCCGAAGGAGCTAGCTATGTTTATAGGCGGTATAGCAAAATATAAAGTAATAGGTATCTGCACATCATGTGTACAATCTGACTATGTGCGTGAAATAGTTTCCTCAATAAGCCGCAGAGGTGTAAAAGAGGGTTACAAGGTCTTGCTTTTCAACACTTTCTCAGACCTTTTCCACAACAGTTCCTACAACAGGGGCGAGGCGAGCATTTTCAACCTTATAAATTACGATATACTTGACGTGATTATAATAATGCCTGAGGCTATCAAAAGGGACAGCACCTCCAGCGAGATAAGCAGACGTGCCAAGGAACACGGCGTGCCTGTTATATGCGTTGACAGGGCAGTAGACAAATGCTGTAGTGTGACATTCAATTACGCTGATGTTTTTGAGAAGATAGTCCGCCATGTGGTGGAGTTTCACGGCTGTAGGAGGGTTAATTTCATTGCAGGAGTAAAGGGCAACTCTTTTTCTGAGGAACGTATCGAAGTATACAAAAAGGTGCTTGCAGAAAACGGCATAGAGTTTGAGCCTGAACGCCTTGGCTATGGCGACTTCTGGGATATGCCTGCAAGGGGAGTATTGCAGAACTTTTTGGACAGCAAGCTTGAATTTCCGCAGGCGATAATATGTGCAAACGATTCTATGGCTATCGCAGTTTGCAGTATGCTGAGAGAATATGGAATGAAAGTGCCTGACGATGTTATCGTAACAGGCTTTGACGGCATTGAGCTTGAACAGTATAACAGCCCTCGTCTTACAACAGCGGTTGCTGACAATGACGTGCTTGGTGAAAAGATAATCAAAGCAATAGACGATATGATGAACGGCGTGCCACTTCCTGAGAAGATAGAGATAGACTACACAATGAGGATATCGCAGTCCTGCGGCTGTGAGAAGATAGACCCGAGAGAAGTTGGCGACAAGATACTTGACCTTTACCGTAGAATGAACGAGTCAGACGGTCACGAACAGCATATGTTCTCATATCTTGCAAAGACGGTGGAGTGTCACACTGTAGAAGAAATGGCAAAGGTAATGGCTCGTTATGGAGATTATTACAGCTGGGTATGCACAAACTCCGATTTCCTGTCAAACGCAAGGCAGAGAGAACGTTTCAATGACAGCTACACAAGACAGATGAGAGTTTTCATGCAGACCTTTGACGGAAAATACAAGACAGGCGAGGTGTTTGACACAAAAGACCTTTTGCCTGACATGGAAAAGGTACTTGACCGCCATGACTGCATAATGTTCTCGCCGCTGCATTTTCAGGACGAGGTCATAGGCTATGCGGCGAACTCATTTAATCCTATATATTTTCTTTTCCAGAACACAAGGCGTTTTATAAACAACACCAATCAGATAATGGAAAGCTTCAAGAACCGCCAGCGTCTTGAAAGGGCGAACGCAGAGCTCGCAAGGATACATATGCTTGACCCTATGACAGGGATATACAACCGCAGGGGCTTTTACAAGAATATCAGAAAGCTTATGTCAAAGGCTGAAAAGCAGGGCGTGGGCGTATGGGTATTCTCCATTGACATGGACAATCTCAAGAAGATAAACGACAGCTATGGTCATAATGAGGGCGACAAGGCTATAAAGGCATTGGCGTCACTAATGACAAAATGCACTGCCGAGGGTGGGATATGCTCACGCTTCGGCGGCGACGAATTTGTGGCTGTTATCGCTGAGACAGACGGTGCAGACAGCTTTATTGAAAAGATATCACGCAGTATTGCGGAATACAACCG
>CALEJX010000230.1 GCA_937898375.1 uncultured Ruminococcus sp. | reverse complement strand
TTAATGTCGATTGCCATTAGAATTTACCTCCATATATATCTTTTTTATACAGCATATGTTACACGGATAAGTTCGTCCATTGAGGTCTTGCCCTGCTGAACAAGCTCTGAAACGTTGTCACGAAGCAGGTGGCAGCCCTCTTTCTTTGCAAGCTCCTGAATTTCGTCAGCTTTTGCTCCCCTTGTGATAAGAGCCTGCATAGACGGTGTTGCGAGAAGTATCTCATGGATAGCAGTTCTTCCCTTATATCCTGTGTTATTGCACTTTGGACAGCCGCATGGATCATACACCTGAACTGAATGGTCAAGACCCATAAGCTCGTTTTCTTCCTCAGTTGACATTCTAGGCTTTTTGCACTCAGGGCAAAGCACCTTTGTAAGACGCTGAGCAACGATACCGATAAGTGAGGTTGCTACCATGTATGCCTCAACGCCCATATCCACAAGTCTTGTTACAGTGGAAGCGGCGTCATTGGTATGAAGTGTTGACAGAACAAGGTGTCCTGTGATAGCGGCACGGATAGCGATCTCGGCAGTTTCGGTATCACGCATTTCTCCGACCATTATGATGTCAGGGTCCTGACGGAGGATAGAACGGAGGGCTGCACCGAATGTCATGCCTGCCTTTTCGTTTATCTGGCACTGGTTTACGCCGTCGATCTTTTTCTCGACTGGGTCTTCGACGGTGATAACGTTGTTGTTAGGCTTTGATATCTCGCCAAGTGCGGCATAAAGTGTGGTAGATTTACCTGAACCTGTAGGACCTGTTACAAGGACAACTCCCTGCGGCACTTTAAGACAGGACTCAAATCTCTTATAGTTATACTCGGTCATACCGAGGTCGGTTATTTTTCTCAAAGACATATCGCCTGTTGCGAGGATACGGAGAACGACTTTCTCGCCGTATACCATTGGAAGGTTAGATACACGGAGGTCAAGTGTTGTGCCGTCAACGACCTGTGACATACGACCGTCCTGTGGGATACGCTTCTCGGCAATATTCATACCGCTCAAGATCTTGAAACGAGTAACAAGCGAAGTATGGAGCGCTGCGGAAAGGGTCATAAGCTCGATAAGGTCGCCGTTTACACGGATACGGATAACGGTCTTATCCTTGAACGGCTCGATATGGATATCAGTTGCGTCCTGACGCTGGGCGTTCTCGACGATAGCAGTAGCAAGCTTAACGATAGGAGCGTTCTCAATTCTCTCCTCGGAGATATCCTTAAGTTCTTCAAGGTTGAGCTCTTCCTCTTTCTGCTTTGTAGCTTCGTCAACAACGGAGCTAACCTGTCCCTCAGAGTACATCTTACCGATAGCACGATTGATAGATGACTTTGTAGCAAGGACAGGTGTTATGCTGCAGCCTGTAATAACACGGAGATCCTCAAAAATATAGAAATTGATAGGGTCGTTGGTAGCAACTGTCATACGCTTGCCTATCTTGCTGACAGCGATGACGTTATACTTTCTTGCAGTTGCCTCAGGTATCTTCTTGACGATATCAGGCATAAGCTCGGTATTATCAAGGTCGATATAAGACACATTAAGTCGCTCGGCGAGAACCTGACAGAACTGAACGTCGGTAACGAGCTTCATATCGATAATTACGTCACCGAAAAGTCTTCCCTTTTGTTCTTTCTGCTTGGCAAGGACTTCCTGAAGCTGTTCTTCAGTTATAAGACCTTTCTGTAC
Organism: uncultured Ruminococcus sp.; assembly: GCA_937898375.1. Classification (GTDB taxonomy): domain Bacteria; phylum Bacillota; class Clostridia; order Oscillospirales; family Ruminococcaceae; genus Hominimerdicola. The sequence continues at coordinate 5,718 of CALEJX010000230.1, read as the reverse complement.
CAGATACTGACCGATAGGGCCGTTTCTCATATATATTACTCCAATCCTCCGCATAAATTTATGGGTCTGACGCTGCGGATACGTCTGCTGCGGTGCAAAAGCCGCAAAAAAATCTTATTTTCTATTGTAATCTTCATGAAAGTATGATAAAATTAATGTACTAAGGTAATACCGCACAAGGATTGTGCGTAAGATGCGCTGTCAGATTTTTCGTTAGCTTGTATAGAAACGACGCAGGAATACTTTCGTATTTCAAGGAGTTTCTGTGCAAGATAACGGAAAATCTGCAAGCAGATTGCGTACACAGCCGCTAGGCGTGCCTTGTGTGGTGTTGCCTTATTATACAACAAAACACGCAGGTTACAAGAACGTGCGTGTTTTTGACTATTAAAGAGCAGCCTTTGCCTTTTCAGCGATAGTTGTGAAACCAGCAGGGTCGCTGATAGCTATTTCGGAAAGCATCTTTCTGTTAAGATTGATACCAGCCTTGTTTACGCCGTTCATGAATGTTGAATAATTCATACCGTTCATCTTAGCAGCTGCTGAAATTCTTGTGATCCAAAGCTTTCTGAAGTCTCTCTTCTTCTGCTTTCTTCCGATGTATGCGTACTGACCTGACTTCATTACGGCCTGTTTAGCCATTTTGAAGTGCTTGCTCTTGGCACCAAAGTATCCCTTAGCAAGCTTCAGAGTCTTATTTCTTCTCTTACGAGTCATCATTGCTCCCTTTACACGAGCCATAGTTATTACCTCCTGAAATTTTTAAAATTTGATTTTCCCTACAACTCGTTTATTTGTAAGGGATAAGAGCCTTTACGTTCTTGATGTTGGTATCATCAGCATAAGCTGCGCCACGCAGGATTCTCTTACGCTTGTGATCCTTCTGAGTAAGTCTGTGTCTTTTGTTTGTGTGCTGGAACTTAACCTTACCGCTACCGGTAACACTGAAACGCTTCTTAGCACCAGAATGTGTTTTGATCTTTGGCATTGTATTTATCCTCCTTATTATTTTACTTGTTTACTTTCGGAGAAACGAACATCACAAGACTGCGTCCCTCCATTTTTGACGGCTTGTCAACAACGCCAGCTTCAGAGATAGCGTCTTTGAATTTTGCAAGAAGTTCTTCGCCAAACTGTGGATGAGCCAAAGTTCTCTTCTTGAACCTTACAGAAACCTTTATCTTATCTCCTCCGTTAAGGAATTTAACAGCCTGATTGACCTTTACATTAAAATCATGAGTGTCGATCGTAGATGACATTCTAACTTCCTTGATCTCGATCACTTTCTGATTTTTTCTTGCTTCTTTCGCACGCTTGGTCTGCTCGAAACAGAACTTGCCATAATCCATGATACGGCATACAGGCGGAGTTGCCTGAGGAGCGATTTTTACAAGATCAAGATCTTTCTCAAATGCAATTTTAAGAGCCTCGTCAGCGCTTAAAATACCAAGCTGATTTCCGTCAACATCGATGACCCTGAGCTCTTTGTCACGGATCTCTTCGTTGATCTGATGTTCCCTGTTGCTAATGACGCAGCACCTCCAAAAATAAAATAAAACGGGTACAGAATTGATCCGTACCCGCATAAAATCACATTGATATGCAAATTCATGTTGACCTTTTTACTACAGAAAACTGCGCTTAAGGTGAGAACGGACACTGTTCTGCTTTGTTTACCATGATATTATACTACACTTTTCTCGACTTGTCAATACCTTTTCTCAAAAATTTTCAAAAAAAGATATTTTTAAAGTCCCCTGTATGCTATTATATCACATTCAGAGATTGATTTCAACCCCTTTTCGCAGCCAAAATGAGTAAATATAACAGCTTTTTATCTTTTCACCAAGTATCAACTCGAATGCCGCTTTATACAGTGCAAGCTGCGTTTTGTAGCCCATGAGCTGTGACATATCCTTAAACCTGTCAGTTTTATAGTCAACGATAACATAACCGTCAGGCTCGTGGAAGATACAATCGGCGATACCTTGAAGCATGCCGCTGCTGCCATTATATTCAGGAAGATTTTCGCTGAGATCAAGGTCGCTCATTGAAACAAGAAACTTCTTTTCACGCATTACTTTGTCAGAATTTTTCACACGCTCATAGAAATCAGATTTAAAGAAAGCCTCAAGTGCTTCAACATAAACTCCGTCTGCTTCTTTCTGACTAAAATACCCCTGACTTACAAGACGTTCAAGCTCCGCTTTTACATTTTTGTGAGCTTTATCATAGTCTGAAAGCTCCATAAACTTATGCGTAAATGTTCCCTTTTCTGCGGCTGAGAGTTTATCAAGTTCATCGTCAAGTCTTGGCAGACTAGGATAAAATTCAGGCTCGCTTTGCTGTACCTGCTTCTCCTTTTCTGCAGCAGTTATCTCAGTAACAGTAAGCTTTGCTGGCGTTGATACATCTGATCTGTCATACTCAAATGCAAATTTGTCAAGAAGCTTTTTAAGAATTGCTCTGTCCGCTTCTATTTCATTGTCAGAGATCTCTTCTTCCTGTATCTGCTCTGTATTTTCAACGCCGTATTCATTATATATTATCTCAGGCTCAGGATATCCGTCACCGCTGACAGCTATGTTATCAGTGCCAAGCCAAGATGTGAGCTGTTCACCTGTGGAGTGGAGCGCAAGCGCCATTGTTATCCAGTCAAGCATTGTTTCAGCGTCAGCTACAACATTTTCAAGGGAATCTCCCTGCTTTGAGTATATGTTTCTAAGCCTGTCAACTATTCCTGCTTTCCGTTCGATAACTTTATCATATGTGGTATTGCTGTAAATAGTCGGTGCATAGCTTACGAAAAGCCTTTCTTTCGCTCTTGTACAGCCAACATAAAGCAGTCGGAGCTTTTCGCTTTTTTCCTCTGCTTTTGATACCTTTGAAAGCTTATCGTAGTAAAGCGAAGTTTTTCTCATAAGCTTGCTGTTATCCATAAAGCTGAAAGCGAAACCCAGCTTGTTATGTGAACAGTAACCCTTGTCTTTCTTTATAAGCGGTATGTCAAGCTGACACAAAAATACAAATGGATATTCAAGACCCTTAGAAGCGTGGTACGTCTTTATGTAAACGGAATCCGACCCCTCTGTTACTGTCATTGCCTGCTTAAAGGCTTTTTCATTTGAGGAAACAGAGTCGATATACCTCAAGAAGCCTGTCACGCCCTCCTGACTGTTCTGTTCATATGACGAAGCATATTCAAGGAGCAGACGGAGATTTGCACGCTTCTTGTCAGAATCAAGGTAAAGGGAAACGATACCCATAAGGTCGGTCATATCGTATATCTTTCTTATAAGCCGTTCAAGACCCATGCTCATTGAAAGATAACGCAGAGAATTGATAAGCTTGTTAAGCTCTATACACTTATCCTGCAATATTTTGTTGTCAAAGCTTATGTGGGTGGCTTCCTTTTCGTGGCTGTCCTCGGCGGAAGCTGCTGCCGCTACCACCTGATAGATATGGTCTTTGAGCTTGCTGTTAGGCTTCTTTGCTTTTTCTATTACCGCTGCCATTTCGTCAGGGGTAAAGCCCATGATAGGCGACATCATGATAGCTGTTATTGCAATATCGTTCATAGGGTTATCTATCACCCTGAGCATATTCAGCACAAGTGTTATCTCTCGTGACTTCATGTAGCCGTTTGTGTCCTCAGAATAAGCTTTCAGACCCACCGCTTCAAGGGCTTTTGCCATAAGGGTAACTTCATCATTCTTCTGAACAAGTATGCAAAAATCTCCTGCACGGCATGGTCTTAGAGAGCCATGGTCTGTGACCTGTTCGCCGCTTTCAAGCATATTCTTTATTTTCTGTGCTATAACTATGTTCTCCACAGAATAGCCGTTTGCTTTTTTGTAGTCCTTATCGAAAGGTATGAGCATTATTTCCGTGGGCTTGTTATTTTCATCATAAAGTTCGCCATATCGAAGTTCTTCGTTTCTATCATAATCCACCTGACCAGTATGCTGTGTCATAAGGTAGTGGAACAGGAAGTTTACAAAATCCACAACAGATTCACGGCTTCTGAAATTCTTGCTCAGCAGGATAGCTTCAAGCTGTTCGCTGTTTTCAGGTGTGGAAGCGTCATTTCTTGTTTTGCTGAAAAGCTCGGGGTTTGATAGTCTAAAACGGTATATAGCCTGTTTTATATCACCAACCACAAAAACATTTTTGCCCATTATATCCAAGTTATCAGAATCGGAAAGTGAGCGGAAAACAAGTTCTTGAAGATTGTTCACGTCTTGAAATTCGTCTATGAAAATAAGTTCGTACAACCTGTTTTTGCGAATTTCCTCGCAAAGCTCCGTGCGGACAGTTCCGTTCTCGGTATCTTTCACAAGCAATTCTCTCGCCATTATCTCAACGTCAGAAAAAGTAACGCCGTTTCGTTCAAGCTTCATTTCCTGTGAGATCTTGTCTATATCGTCGCATACTCTGCACAGAACAGTAAATATTCTGTCCGACTCAAGCATATTTTCTTTCATTACCGGCTCGGTGTTATTGAACATATCAGTAATTTTAGCTACGATATCTTTATATTTGTTCCTGTACGAAGCACAAAGTGCATGATTGTCCTTGAACTTCATACGCACGTCATCGTCAAGCGCCGCATTAAAAGCTTTGCTTGTGGGAAATCTTTTTATAGCGCTGAATTTCCAATCTGACTTAGCGACAGCGTCTATATCGCCGCTTTCAAGAAGCTTTCCTAATCTGTGTAGAAGCTCTCTGTCACTGTCGGCAGTTTCGTTCATCTTGATATGTTTTATGAAAGGTATGCCCTCTATCTCTTTGCGGCAGGCATACTCTTCAAAAACTTCATACAGTGAAAATGCTTCTTTGAGCTTTGCTTGCGCCTCGAATATTTTATCATTTATGAAGCTTTCAAAGATCTTATCATCAGTAAAGTTTTTATGCACCTCTGCAATCCAGCGCTCAGGAAATGGCAGTGAACGCATGAATTTATAAAGGCTGTCGGTGATTTCATTAAGGGTCTTATCCGCAAAGGCGTTTTTAAGCAACTTGTAGCTTTCATAATCTTCTTCACAAAGCTTTTCATAAGCTTGCTTGATAGCTTCCTGCAAGATAAGATTTTGCACGCTGTCGTCAAGTATATCAAGTCCACCCTGAAAATCAAATTCATGGAGATTGTTTTTCACAAGGTCAAGACAGAAAGAATTTATTGTAGATATCCTCGCAAGCTGGATAAGATTTTTCTGACTAAGCAGCCACTTATTTTCAGGCTCACGGCGAAGCTGTTCGTCAAAAGCACGGCTCAGTTTTTCTTTCATGCTTGAAGCTGCTTCTTTTGTGAATGTTACCGCAAGAAGTCTGTCGGCAGGTATTTTGTTTTTCTCGTCAGAAAGAAGCTGTATCATTCGTTCGATAAGCACTGTGGTCTTACCGCTTCCAGCCGCCGCTGAAACTATAATGCCCTTGCCACGGTCATTGATAGCTCTTTCCTGCTCTTTGGTCCATTTTGTGTCAGCCAATCAGTTTTCCTCCTTTCTGTCAGTAAGTTCTTCCATAAGCTTTTCTTCATAAACGCTGTCTTTCACGTCTGTAACATCCTCTTGGTTTATCCTGCCGCAGATATCGTGAAAATCACAGTGCTTGCAGGCTTCCGCCACAGGTCTTGCCTGAATGTTTCCCTGACAAAGCTGTTCGCCAAACTGCGCCACTTTGCCTATGGCAAACTCTCTGAGCTTGGTGAAAAAGCCG
>CALEJX010000229.1 GCA_937898375.1 uncultured Ruminococcus sp. | reverse complement strand
AATCTTTTTATACTCAAGCAGGGTCTTATATACAGAGCATGGAACTTTGCAGTCAAATCTCTCCTGTGAACCTGCTTTTTTCATTTTCCAGTTATCGTTAAGGCTTACTGTAATACTCATTGAACTCTCCTTATATGTCATGAACGCAGAAAAGGTTCGTTTCCCATGCGGGGTAGTATCTTTCCTGACGGATATAGTATTTGTATCCCTTGCAAAGGCTGTTTATATACAGCGGCAGGGTGATGTAATCGTAAGGGCGGTGATACAATGCACAGCATATTTTCGGAGCGTAGTGTGAAATGGTGTGTCCACTGCCTTTGAGGGCTTCAAGGTCTGCGCCTTCAACGTCATACTTTATATAGGTGCATTTTTTCCCTGCGAGAACGCTGTCAAGACTTCTTGCACGAACCTTTTTTCCTGCGGCGTCTACTCTGCCCTGTCTGCCTGCGCCCCCTGCAAAATTAAGCTGGGTATCAACGCTCCATGCGGCGGCATTGTAAAAGCTTATATTATCATAGGCTTTTAGATTTTTCAAGCACTTCTGAAAGTTTTTTCTCTCAGGCTCGAGAGCGTATATTTTCTCATACTTTCCCCCTGTGCGTGAGATAAGCTCTGCGGCGGTGTCGCCTGTGTATGCTCCCAAGTCGCAGTATATCTCGTTTTCTCCAAGAGGGAGTATCTCGGTTATCTTTTCTTTGTCTGTAAATATCTCACGGAGATAAGAAAGCTTGCCTGTTATCTTAAACGCAGTGAGCTTTTCAAAGGTGAGCTTTGAAATATCATCATCAAAAAGGCGGTAGGCTTTTTCTGCTTGCGAAAACATTGAGAGGAGCTTTTCCTTGCTGAAATTCTCATCGCCTGCAACGCACATTTCTGGGACTATGACCTCGTGGCGCTTTTCAATATTGTCGATACGCTCCATTATCTCAGGCAGGCTAGTGCCAAATCCAAGCACAACTGTAATATCATCAAACTGCTCCTCAGCCTGCGAGAGGGTCTGCACCTTATATCCTCTGAAACTTTGTCCACGGACAAAATCGTCGCTTGCGAAAATGCCTGCGCATTTTATGCCAAGCCTGTCAAATTCATCAAGAAGCTTTTCCGCTCCGTCGCCCATGCCGTATATGAATATCGGCTTTTCACAGGTTTTGAGCCTGTCCCACGAACTTTCAAGGGACTGAAAATACTCTTTTGAAAACATTCACACTTTCCTCTCCAAAAAAGGCTCTCACAGAAAATTCTGCGAAAGCCCCTTATTCTTATAGATCTTTAGAAAACATCATCGTGAAGATCGATATCGTCATGGTCATGGAAATGACCCTCGCCGCCGACCATATCTCTGCCTCTTACACGGTATTTATCACGGTTGAGGTTGATATACTTATCAAGCTGTGCAAGCACATCTCTCGGTGCTTTTATGGACTTGACTTCTTTAACAGGCGTATCAACATCCTTGACATTCATTACTATAGTGCCGCAACCGAACATCCTCTGTCCGAACGGCAGAACAAGCTTTTTATCGATGACCCTATAAAGGTCAAGCTCGTCCTCCTCTATGCTGAGAAAACCTTTGCGTGTTATAAACTTATCCTCTGTAAGAAAATATCTTGTGAACGAGATAGGCAGACCGAAAATTGTTCTTTTCTTATCTGTCCAAATGTAATTGATAACGTCTTTTTTCATAAAACGACGCCGCCTCCCTCAACATAATTTATAATTTTATAGATTATATTTTACCACGCCATAAGGCTTTTGTCAAGAATTTCTCATATTTAAAAGAAAAGCAAAACATAACGTTCTACATATGTTTCTAAATTGACATAATGATATTAACGAATTATATCTTAACTATTTTATTTCAATATTTATTGACTTTATTGTAATTTTATTAGTCTAATTCGATATCAACATATATGTAAAAAACAGATAATGTTATGTAAAATCAATGTAAAATATAGTGATTTGATATTTTATTCATACAAAATACTATTTTGTTCGACATATCACGTCAATAATATTGTCTTAATCACAATATATTTACAAATCTGCGCTATGTTATTTAGTAAAAACCGACAGTTATGTATTTATTATTTCCGATATATTGCTATTTTCTAAAACAATAGTCCTAAGAGCAAAAAAATTAAGTAAAAAACTTGAAATTTCATTGCAAAGATGTTATACTTCAAGTGTAATATTAACAGGATGAAAAAATAAAAAATTGGAGGAATATTTAAAATGTGTAAAAATGACGTGATCAAAATTCTTGTCGGGAGTCTTAATCAGGCTGGTATAAAAGTGGCGGACTATCTGAAAGCGCAGGGGTACAGCGTTACGCAGACAGACTACAATCCGCTGGAGATACAGCTTGAGGTGCTCAAAAGCAAGCCTGACTTTCTGATAGTTTCAGAAATAACGGAATTTCCTTACGAGCTATGCAAAAGTCTAAAAGGGGCTTGTCCAAAGCTGAAAATAATAATGCTTTCCGATAGAAAGACCAACAATGGCAGCAATGGACTTGCGAAATATGCGGACAGGATAATAAAAAGTCCTCTCAGCTGTGCGGATATCAGAAACGCTGTAAGACAGCTTTCCGGTCCTGAGGACGCAGCAAGCCCGAACATCACAATAACACGCAGTTGTGATACCAGTGACATGAAGGAGGATATGCACTCTGATATCACGACTGTAATGAAGCGCCTGTGCATAACGCCCAACTACAATGGTTATGAGTACATCAGGGAGGCTATAAAAATGGCGCTGACCACCGACAAAGCCAACAGGCGTGTCACAAAGGTCATTTACCCTGAGATAGCCGCAGTTCATGGGGTGACGGCTGCAAGTGTGGAAAGAAATATGCGCACAGCTATAAGGAAAGGCTGGGAAAAGGCTCTGGACAAGGACAAGGCCGAGATATTCGGAAACTTTGCCATAAGACCCGACCACTATCCCACAAACAGCGAATTTATTTTCGTCGCCGCCGAATACATTAGCAACAGATGCTCTGCGGACAAGGCTTTATCAGCCGCCGCTGAGGTCATCAAGGAAAGAAATATGCTTATCTAACAAGAAGAAAGCCGTTATGCCCTATGGCACAGCGGCTTTTTCTATATAAACGAAGCACCCCGCAGCAAATGATCACGGGCTGCCCTGCGGACGCAGATCATCAGCTGCGTCACCCACTGTCATACGATCACTGCAGGCGCTCCGTTATCTCATTTTATGCCGAGAGAGTTTTTATGACACAAAAAAGCGCACCGAAAATTCGGTACGCTCAATGTTTAAGTAAAAGCCGCCTTGCCGTCGCACAGCCGATAAACCCGCTATAAAAGCAGGGTGGGTAAAACAGCCTGAAAGCTTCACGCTCCCTTCGTCCGTATACGAAACGGCATATGCGGTTTCGTGCGGGAGGTCTGCAATCCCTTTCCAGAGTCTGAATCCCTTTTTAGAAGTGTTGGATTTATAATAACTGTGCTTGTTCGCACAAGGCAGGAAACTTTTCTGTTACTTAGTATATCACAACATACCCACAATATCAATAGGTAATTTCAGCAAAACAGAGTACATAAAATTGTACAATTTACATATTGACAAGCCTATATGCTGAGATATCTTACTTATGACAGGTGGTCGTGACAGCCACAACCGCAGCCGCAATCGCCGTCATCTTCGTCCTCGTCGTCAAACTCGAACATTTCCTCGATACGCTCCATGAACATCTGACCGATCTTCTCATACTCGTCATCATCTTCGATAGAAGCAAGTATCTCGTCATTGTTCTCGTCATACTCAGCCTTGAGTATCACAACGTCGCCTGAATCCTCAAGGGCTTCGTCGCCATTCTCATAATAAGGAGTGAGAGCATAATACTTCTCGTCACCATATTCCATTGCGTCCAGCAGCTCAAAAGTCTGCT
>CALEJX010000228.1 GCA_937898375.1 uncultured Ruminococcus sp. | reverse complement strand
CTAGCATAGAGCCTTTCAAGCTTTCTTATCCTGAAAACCGATATGAGAAGCCCTGCAAGCTCCATAATGCACACAAGTATTAGGCAATAGGGGAGCGCACACATAAAAACGTCCATGCAAAACTGTGCGCCGTAGCGACAGCCGTTCACAAGCCATGCAATGCACATCACGGCATAGCTCGCCACAAGGCTCAGCGCCGCAATGAGCCACAAGGTCCTTATAACACCTTTTTGCACCTCGTCCACCTCATTTGCCTCTTTGTAAATCATATCACATATGAGTAAAAATCAAATGTTGTCTGTGTAAAGAACAGATAAAAATGTATAAATTGTTCATAAACTTTTAAATTTAATTTATTGCCGCCTACTGCATATCCTTGTTTCTGTTTTTCAGAAGCTTCTGTCTTTTATGCTCGTGCATATCCATAACTATCTTTTCGCAGAAGTCTACAACTTTCTTCATGAAAGGCTTGAAAATGTAGAAAAATTCGCCCTCATAGGTAACGACCTCGCCGTTAAAGCCCTTTTTGAACTTGTATACGCCGTAGTTAGGGTTGGTTTCGTCGTTGTAGAATGGTATGCCCTGGAAATCGTAAATGTAGTTTTTGCCCTCCAAAGCCCAGTTTATCATCGTCCACTGCATAAGATAGTTAGGGTAGAGGTTTCTGTGGTGGTTTGCAGACGCACCGTAAACATAGCAAGTCTTGCCTGCATACTGTGTTGTTACCGCACCTGACAGCGGTATCTGCTTGCCGTCTTCGTCAACATAGCACATGAAAAGTCGGCAGTGTTCAGGACCAAGGCCGTTGAGCATTTTTACAAAATACTCCTTAGAACGGATAGAGAAGCCGTCTCTGATACCTGTCGCCTGCATAAGAGGGTAGAAATCGTCAAGTGCCTCAGTGCCGCAAGCCTTGCAGTAAACGCCCTTTCTAGGGGCTTTTCTGATACGGTTTCTCCAGTCAGGCTTAAAAGTAGCCATGACCTCGTCAGGGGTCTTGCCCTCGATATTTCTGAGCATATAGTTGTTACGAGCCTGAATTGTGGTCAGCTCAGCCGCCTTATGTATGTGCTTGAAGCCCATGTCCTCGATAAGCTTTGTACACTTGTCGTCGCCCTCCTCAAAGCAAGGATCCCACATGAACTGGTAGCATTTGTATTTCTTAGCAAGCACTTTTACGCCCTCGAAAAGGTCGGTCATGACTTCTTTATCAGACCAATCGCAAACAGGACCATGAGGGGCATACATAAAAGTAACGCCGAAGATAGGCACTTTTTTGATTATGATAAGGCAAGTTCCACGGATCTTGCCGTCAGCTCCACGGGAGATGACAGCGTCCCAGCCCCAGTTGTCCTTGACCTTAGGCCATTTGAGGGATTGCATGAAATTGCCGTATTTGCTGGTGCTTGCGAACTGTTCATATTCTGCAAGGAGTTTTTCATCGGACTTATTGATTATTTCCATTTTATAAAGATCCTCTCTGTAAGAAATTTTCGGTTTTATGCACTATTTCATTCATTATACTACATATCGAGGGAAAAATCAAGGGGGCAGTTAAGTGAGGAGTGAGGAATGGCACAGCCGTACAGAGCGAGAAGCCAATGCAAAGCAGAGGAAACACCGAGCGAAGCGAGCAAAAGGACCAGGGACACGTCCCTGGTCAGGGTCAAGGGGTGAAACCCATTGTGGGTTCTTAGGGCAAAGCCCTGTGCGGAGTAAATTTCTTGTTCGACTTCGCTCACAAGAAATGGGCAGAGCCTCAATAGGCGTAAGCCTACTAAGCGGTGCAGAGTAGCAATAGAAGAATAACAAATAAAAGGATAAAACAAAGCGGTGTCGGAGTGTAAAATTCTGCACCGCTTTTGTTATTTCTTTTACAAACTTTCCACGCAAAGAGTGCCAGCGATTTTGCGGCATGGCAAGGTATCAGCAAAATCTGTAGGGGCGAACAGCGTTCGCCCGTTGGCTTCACAACCTTGTATTGGAAAATCGCCAAATTGTAGGGGACGGCGCCCTCGACGTCCCGTTCTGAGAGCGACAATGTTTGGTTTTGTCGCAATTTATGAGTAGACGTGCCGTGTGCGGAAATATTATGTCGAACAGAGTAATTCTTCTTGCACGTTGTTGAAATAATATGCAATGAAACGTCGATAAGAGGGACGTCGGGGGCGCCGTCCCCTACATGGTTTGTGAAGTGCGCAAACAATGTGTTTTACAAATGGTAAGAACGTAATCCTAACGGGCGAACACTGTTCGCCCCTACAGATGTGTTGTGCGGTTATCAGGGTAGGTAATAAAATGAAAATCTGTACAAAAAAACGGACAGCATAACGCTGCCCGTTTAAATTCTAGCTCTTATTTGTCATCATGCGGCTCGGTGATAAGATCAAGATTTATCTCGTACTTGGAGTCAAGAGAGTTCTGCAAAGGTGCGTCCTTTGCATACTTGTTTACAAGCGCCGTACTCTTTTCTACAGCCTGAAGCGTGCCTGCACCTGCTACGCAGCCGCCAGGACAAGCCATGCCCTCGAGAAGATAGCCGTCATATTTGCCTGCTTTCGCAAGAGTGAGAAGCTTGCGGCAGTCTTTAAGACCCTGCGCTGATACTACCTTGACCTCACGCTCTGGGTCAAGCTTGTGGATAACGTCTGCCACTGCTTTTGCTACGCCGCCGCTGACTGCGAAGCCACGTCCGTCGCCTGTACCTTCGCAAAGGTCTACCTTTTCTTCGTCTGTGATGTCATCAAATGTCACGCCCTTGGCATTGAACATTCCCATGAGTTCCTCAAAGGTAAGCACAAAGTCTACGTCACTGCGGATAGTACGTCTTGAAGCTTCAAGCTTCTTAGCCGCACATGGTCCGATAAATGCGATACAAGCGTCAGGATCGTCCTTTTTCAACATTCTCGCTGTAAGTACCATTGGGGTCAGTGCCATTGAAATGTATGGCGCAAGGGTAGGGAAAAGCTTCTTCGCCATTACTGACCATGCAGGACAGCACGATGTCGCCATGAATGGCTGATGCTCAGGAACTTCTCTCATAAAGTCCTTTGCTTCTTCGATAGAACAAAGGTCTGCGCCTATCGCTACCTCGACTACGTCTGCAAAGCCAAGTCTCTTCATTGCCGCTGTGAGCTTCTCAGGGCTTGCCTTTGGTCCAAACTGACCTACGAACGCAGGTGCTACGATAGCGATGACTTTCTTCTTTTTCTTCATGGCTGTTATAAGCTGGAAGATCTGTCCCTTGTCTACGATAGCGCCGAAAGGACAGTTTACAAGACACATTCCGCAGGATACGCACTTGTCATAATCTATCTTTGCCTTGCCCTCTTCGTCTGAGCCGATAGCGTCCATGCCGCAGGCTCTTGCGCATGGTCTTTCCATTTTGTTTATTGCATTGTATGGACAGACGCTCTGACATCTGCCGCACTTTATACACTTTGACTGATCTATTACCGATTTGCCGTGCTTGATAGTGATAGCACCCTTTGGACAGACTTCCTGACATGGGTGTGCAAGACAGCCCTGACAGCAGTCGGTAACATGATAATGAGTTTCAGGACAGCCGTTGCAGGCAAACTTGATTATGTTTACAAGCGGTGGATCGTAATACTTTTCTGCGATAGCGCTTTCTTCAATGCCGTCAGCAACCGACTTATGCTCCTCGATAGGTCTCAGCGGCAGACCGATAGCAAGACGGAGCCTTTCTTCAACGATAGCTCTTTCAAGGAAGATAGACTCACGATAAACAGCCTTGCTGCCCGGTACTATCTTATAAGGAAGCTCTGCGATCTTTTCGGCATAGTCGCCCTCTTCATAGGCAAGTCTTGCGACCTCTGTAAAGACCTTTCGTCTGATATCTGTTACTGAGGAATAGATACCTCTCATTTTCATATTTTTACCTCCTGCGTTGTTCTTCAAATTAGTGTCATACACTTATTATTTTACTATTTTTTCGGCTTTTGTCAAGTAATATATACTTTTTTTCATAAGGTATATTGAAAGTTTCGCATGGCTTACATATTCATCTGGAAATGAGGTGCAGTGAGGGTACAAAACGGCTCAAAATATCAAAGTATTTCTTTTTACAAAAAGTTTTTCTGTTCATGAAAGTATGTTTGTTATGCACAGTTTTAGGCGGGTCAATTTATGCAAACAAATGATAAATGATTTAATTTGGCAACATTTCTGCAATTGTTGCATTTTTTATGCAACAAGAGGGGCGTTTTTCGGGATAAGTGAGAGATGTTTTTCGAGAGCCGTTAAGATACGGTGGACATTTCTACACAATATCTAATTTAAGGAGGAACGATATGTCAGGCGAACAGAAAAGATTTGCGAGATTTTTCTTCTATCTGAGAAATCTTCGTGAAGCGGCTTTGCATAGCGGTGCAAAGGCGGAGGAGGCTGAGGACAGGGGGCTTGAACTTCTTCACTCGGCGGAAACGGCAGCGGAGCTTAAAAAGCTGGAGGAGGCTGACAGCGACACACTTTCTTATGTGAAGCGAGGGCTTAACAGGATAGCTTTCGGGGCTGTGAACGACGCTGTAAAGCTGGTTTTTGACGCTGAGAACATGACGGCTAGGGACATCATGGGCATGGACCTTTTCAACGTGAGCGAGATAAAGATCAGCGGAAAGAACGTTTTGGAGATCAAGTTCTTTGACAGGCAGAAAGCTTTGGAAAAGCTTGGCGAACTTGCGCCCCAGCTTGACGGCGGCGGTGAGTCAAAGCGGCTTATCGAGAGCATTTACGGCAGGGACGGTGATAGCTTGTGAAAATAACAAGGCTGTCGGAAAATCAGAGGTTTGTTTTCAGATGGTGGACGGCACGGGATCTTAGTGATTACGACGGGATAATCTGTGACGGTGCGGTCAGATCGGGCAAGACCTTTTGTTTGTCGGCGTCTTTTATGACATGGGCGATGACTAACTTTGACGAGTGCATTTTCGGGCTATGCTCAAAAACTATCGTGTCGCTGAAAAGGAATATCCTGCCTGCCCTCAGGGAGTACATGAAAGCCATGGGCATGACGGCGGTGGAGGTAACATCGAAAAACTACATGGACGTGAGTTTCTGCGGCAGGAAGAACAGGTTTTACTACTTTGGCGGCAGGA
>CALEJX010000227.1 GCA_937898375.1 uncultured Ruminococcus sp. | reverse complement strand
AAAGCGATTTTGGACGGATTCGCAACCCCTATCAAAAGAATAAATCTTTCTAACTTTATTATACCACATTATATGTAAATGTCAATAGTAAAGTGTCAAAAAAGTTCTTGATTATTCTTCCTCTTCAACAGGCATATTCTCCCAGTTGTGGTAAACGTTCTGAACGTCGTCATCGTCTTCAAGATGCTCGAGAAGCAGACCCATTTTCTTGATAGCGTCCTCATCCTCGATAGTTGTGTAGTTTGAAGGAACTTTCTCAGCCTCGGCAGAAAGTACCTTGTAACCCATGCCCTCGAGAGCTTCTCTTACAGAAGATACCTGATTAGGGTCGCATGATATCTCGATAACATCGTCCTCAACGTTGAAATCGTCAGCGCCTGCCTCAAAGCAGTCTTCCATTATCTTGTCCTCGTCAGCACCATTATTTTCCATAACAACAGTTCCAACGTCGGAGAACATGAAAGATACACAGCCTGATGTACCCATGTTTCCGCCAAACTTGTCGAAGAAGTGACGGATATCGCCTGCTGTTCTGTTCTTGTTGTCTGTCAGGCACTCAACGATAACAGCAACGCCGCTTGGACCGTAGCCCTCGTATACCATTGACTCGTAGCTGTTCTTGTCGCCGTCGCCTGCTGCCTTTTTGATTATTCTCTCGATATTGTCGTTAGGTACGTTGTTTGATTTAGCCTTTGCAATAAGATCTCTCAGCTTTGCGTTACCGGCAGGATCAGCACCGCCCTGCTTAACTACAACAGCGATCTCTCTGCCTATCTTTGTAAATATCTTAGCTCTTGCAGCGTCTGTTGCACCCTTTTTCCTTTTAATGTTTTCCCATTTTGAATGACCTGACATTTAATTCACTCCTTGATGTATTGTAATATTATCCATTTGTGCTGCCCACCGACCAAGCCGTCTCGAACAGTTCACCTATACGTTCCTCACGTCCCGTGAGATATAAAAAACCGAAAAGACATTCCAAACCTGTCGCCATGCGGTATTCCCCAACAGTGGAATGTTTCGGAGCATTTATGCCCTTTGCATTTCTGCCCCTTTTGAAAATATCCATTTCCTGCTCGTCAAGAAGCCCCTCGTCAAGCCACTTGCGAACAGCCTTTGCCTGATATTCTGCACATACCCTCTCAACAGTGAGCTTGTGCAGCTTGTCCGCAGGCATATTAGCTTCAAGGATAAGCTTTTCTCTTACCCTTATCTCGTAAACGCCGTCCCCGATAAAAGCCAGTGCCAGCGGGGAGTATTGCATAGCGTCCATATCAGAAAGCTTTCCCGTGACGCTCCCTCCTATCTGAGATATTCAAACTCAAAGTCGAATATAGAAACAGTGTCGCCTTCCTCGATGCCCATTTCTTCCAGCTTGTCAATTATGCCGCTGGTCCTGAGTACGTTCTGGA
Source organism: uncultured Ruminococcus sp. (assembly GCA_937898375.1). Taxonomy (GTDB): domain Bacteria; phylum Bacillota; class Clostridia; order Oscillospirales; family Ruminococcaceae; genus Hominimerdicola. The sequence goes on along the minus strand of CALEJX010000227.1, from coordinate 1,416 downwards.
AATACTGCAGTGAGGAGTAGTCGTCCATGTTAGCCGTCCTGAGTATGTCAAGAAGCCAATCCGCTTCCACGAAATAAACGCCGTCCTCCACAGTAACACGGAAGTCTTTCTTTGAGATAAGCTTATCGTCAAGCTCCTCCTGCGTGAGCGGCTGAGCTTCAAACTGCTTAACAGGCGGCAGTTCAGAAAGTCGCTCCCATACGCCGTACATAAGCTCTTTCGTACCATTTGTGGTAGCGGCTGATATCTCATAGAACAGAAGTCCCTGATCCTCAACGTAGTTTCTCAGCCTTTCCACCTGCTCAGGGGTAGCCATATCGCTCTTGTTTGCGGCAACGATCTGCGGAGCTTTCGCAAGCTCCATTGAGAAGTTTTCAAGCTCGTGATTTATCGCCTTGAAGTCCTCGATAGGATCTCTGCCCTCGCTGCCTGAAACGTCGATAACGTGAACGATAAGTCTGCACCTTTCAACGTGTCTGAGAAATTCGTGGCCAAGACCGACGCCCTCGCTCGCCCCCTCGATAAGACCAGGGATATCCGCCATAACAAAGGATTTTCCCTCTTCTATCTTAACAACGCCAAGAACAGGCGTCAGGGTAGTGAAGTGGTAGTTGGCTATCTTTGGCTTTGCCGCCGATACAACAGAGATAAGTGTGGATTTACCAACGTTCGGGAAGCCCACAAGTCCAACGTCCGCAATAAGCTTGAGTTCCAGCATTACCTCGTATTCGTCACCACGGAAGCCCGGCTTTGCAAACTTTGGTATCTGCCTTGTGGAAGTGGCAAAATGAGCGTTTCCACGTCCGCCCTTGCCGCCGTGAGCGATAACAACAGGCTCGTCGGTGGAAAGGTCGGCAAGTATCCTGCCGCTTTTTATCTCTCTAACAACAGTGCCTCTCGGAACTTTCACCACAAGGTCGGGAGCGTTCCTGCCTGAGCAGTTTTTGCCGCCGCCGTTCTGTCCCTTTTCGGCAACATATTTTCTCTTATATCTGAAATCTATAAGGTTTGAGATATTGTCGTCAACAACGAAAACAATATCTCCGCCCTTACCGCCGTCACCGCCGTCCGGACCGCCTGCCGCAACGTATTTCTCACGGTGGAATGATACCGCACCGTCGCCGCCGTCACCGGCTTTTATATAGATCTTCGCCTGATCGACAAACATGATCAAACCTCCTTATAAATGATATTATGCGTAAATTTAGTTGTCATTAATCAACAAAAGACCCCAAGCCTAAGGCTCAGGGTCATATGTTACAAAATTAAGCCTTGGGATAAACCGAAACCTTCTTGCGGTCTCTACCGAGTCTTTCAAATCTTACAACACCGTCGCTTGTTGCGAACAGAGTATCATCAGAACCCTTCTTAACGTTCTCGCCTGGGTGAATGTGAGTACCTCTCTGACGAACGAGG
>CALEJX010000226.1 GCA_937898375.1 uncultured Ruminococcus sp. | reverse complement strand
AGAGTTTTTATAGGGGTTCTCTTTAAATTACCCTTAAATTTATTATACGAGGAGAAGATATCTTGGCGATAGAAAGATTTTATGCGGTGATACCCGCTTATGAGCCTGATGAAAAAATGCTGGCAGTTATTGACGATATATCTTCATTGACCGATTTTCATATAATTGTCATTAATGACGGCAGCAGCAAGGACAAGCTGCCACTTTTCACCCAAGCCGCAAAGAAAGCCACTGTGCTGACCCATGAGGTGAACAAAGGCAAGGGGCGTGGCATAAAGACCGCACTTGAATACATAAAAGAACATGAAACCGACACTGTGGGTATCGTCATTGCAGACGCAGACGGGCAACACAAGGTGGAGGATATAATAAGAGTATCGGAAGCCTTGAAAAGCTCCCCTGACCAGCTTATCATGGGCTGCCGCAGATTTTCAGGAAAAATACCCCTGCGAAGCAAATTCGGCAACAACATCACAAAGTTCGTTTTCTCATTTGCCGCAGGAGTAAAGGTGAGCGACACGCAGACGGGACTTCGTGGCTTTTCTTCAAAGCTCATACCTTTTATGCTGTCAGTAAGCGGTGACAGATACGAGTTTGAGATGAATATGCTTCTTGAATGTGCAAGAGAGGGCATAAAGTTCTATGAGGTGCCTATCGAAACTGTTTATCTTGGCAAAAACGAATCCTCGCATTTTAATCCTATCAAAGATTCGTGGCGTATCTACAAAGATATACTGAAATTCTCCTGCTCGTCGCTTCTGAGCTTCTGCGTGGACTATATTTTCTACAGCATTTTCGCCATGATAAGCGGAAGCGTTGCGTTTTCTAACATCTGCGCAAGGGTGATAAGCTCCATTTTCAATTTCTCAATGAACAAAAAGTTCGTCTTTAAAAATAAGGAGAGCATTGCAAAGACAGCCACAAAATATTTTCTGCTTGCCGCCTGCATACTCGCCGCAAACACAATTCTGCTGGAACTGTGCGTGAAATATCTCATACACAACAAATATATCAGCAAGATACTTATAGAAGTGCTGCTTTC